>CAZYFL010000001.1:0-30731 GCA_964646805.1 uncultured Elusimicrobiaceae bacterium
AGGAACCGCCTTTGGCTCCGGTCAGGCTGGAAGCCAGGGCCAGGGCGGCAACGTCGCGACCGGCAGCCAAACCGGTACCGCCGCCTTTGGAGGAGGTGGGCGAGGCGATAGTGACGCAGCTAGCTGGACGGCTGGCGGCGGTGGCGGCGGCTACTTCGGCGGCGGCGCCGGCGGCGGCGCGAGCTATGCTGCCGGTGGCGGCGGAGGCTCCGGCTACATCGGCGGTCCCGGGGTGAGCGGCGGCTCTACGACTGCGGGTACCACGACGACTCCTCCGAGCACGGGCGATGCGGATTATCTCGCCGGGGTGGGGGAGGGAAAGACCGGTAGCGGCACAGGCGGACAAAATACGGCCGGCGGTAACGGCCGGGTCGTCATTTCCTACTGAGAACGTATTGCGAGTCGCTCGGGGACGCTACACGATAACTTGATTGTTTTTTGATATCGGGATATCGTGTAGCGTCCCCTGATACCGAATCCAAGCAGTTGGCGTACGGTTAACGAACGGTTAAATCACGATAAGGAGCATCCGAGGCGCTAATATTAATCCGCTTTCGCCAATTCTTCCAAGAGAGCCGCTATGGCTTTTTTCCCAAGCCTGTGCGTTGCAAGTTTTATCATCGCGTCAAAAAGTTTCCCTTTCGGATCTTTGATTGAGATTTTGTTCATCTCCAGGAAAATCAGCGCCGCGGCCAGTGCTGTGCGCTTGTTGCCGGCTACAAAAGGCTGATTTTCGGATATATGAAACGCATAGGCGGCCGCCATCTCAAAAAGAGATGAATGCAGGAACTGCCCGCCAAAACCGGACTGCGGAACGGAAATGGCTGATTCCAGAAGCCCTAGGTCCCGCGCCCCAGCATCGCCACCATAACGTTTGATTTGGTCATTGTGAATTATCTATAACCTCAGCCAGCGTAAGGAATAAGGGTTCCATTACTTTGCGAGCTTATGGAAGGTTTTTCCGTGCTTGGCGTTCACGCTGGCCATGGCGGCAGCGAATTTCTTCTGCCGGGATCGCTCAATGGCGGGGGAAATAACAAGGCTGCGCCCGTCAGTGGAGATTTCCAACGGCGTCGTCATATTAATGCTAAGTAACGCGAGAATAGGTTTATCAATTATCAGGGCCGCGCTGTTCCCGTGCGGAGTAAGATATTTGGTCATAATGCCTCCTTGGTACTACATTGTAAGTATACCGTATATACATAAATTTGTCAAGAGCTGTCGGGAGACACGAGAAAGAAAAGGTGCATCATCCCTGAGGGAGAAACTGAGTGAGTAAGCCCGGGATACGGCCACCCTTCTGGATATTGCACAGAGTGAGACATATCGGAACTGGTCAGCCATAAGCCTTTCTCTTCGGCCTGCAAAGAGCAAGGAAACAGCAGACATAGAAATGGCTCTTCTCCCTGTTTGGGCGTAAGACAGGGCAAAAACTTTGTGGACCGATTCAATTTGAATTGATATACCGCCAGACACCGCCGGCGACGACCGCAAGAAAAAGGATGGTTAACACAATCCATGTTTTGGAACGGGCTGGCGCTGTTTTCGCGTTTGTCACGGGATCCGGCGCGCCGGCGGACGGTAAATGGATCGCTGCCCCGCCCGTGTGAGAATCCGGAGAAGGGGGACTATAAGGCGGCCCGGAACTCCGGCCCGCGCCCTGTCCGGTTTCAGCGGGCGCATCCGGCTGGACAAACTGACGGGCCGGCGCGTTGGCAAGCTCAGACTCTATTTTTTTACTGACCTTCTGAAAAACGCCTTTTTCTTCCCGTATTTCCAAATTTATCCGTTGTTCAAGAGACGCAAGTTTTTCCGAGAGGACGTTTATGGAATCTTTTCCCCCTGCTTCTTGAGGGGGACTGGGGGGGGGAACTTTAATAGCTGATATCCTGTCAGGATAATCCCCTAAAATCTTCCTTACCTGGGAAATACGGGCATATTCCTGGTGCACAGCGGCCCAAAAACCGTCCGGGTAATCTTTTAAAATCTTCCGTATCAAAGGAATCTGGGCATCGTCCGGCTGCGGCTCAAGCGTCATTTACTATTTAGGCTCTGTGACAGGATAATACAGGCATTTGACTGGCCGTTTTTGGGCTGCGCCTTCGCGGCATTTCGCTAATGTACATGTAGTACATGTCGCTCTATGCCACTTCGGCTCGCTCCAAAACCAGCTCATCCAAATGTCCATCTTATTCTGTCACAGAGCCTTATTCTCCGTGGCGTCCCTGGGTGTGCTGCCGCGTCAACTCGGCTATTTCCGCGCGAAGATTCTGCTTGAGTTTTTCAAGTTCCTCGTATTTCCGCGCATATTCCCGCTCCTGTTCCAGCAGCGCCGCCTCGCGGCTCTGGAATTCTGCCTGGAGTTGTTTTTGCGCGTCCATCAGTTCCGTTTCCTTCCGAAGGTGAAGCTTTCTGGTTTCCTCGGCGGAATGTTGCATTTCTTCCAGGAGGTCGCGCCGCTTTTTTTCAAATTCGCTCTCGTGTTTTTTGAGGTCGTTTTCAAGGGTTTGCTGGCGTTGTTTCCAGAAAGCTTCCCGCTCCCGTTCTTTCACGTCCTCTTCCTCAATAAATTTTTCCATATGATCGGCCCGTTCCGAGTCCTTCCGGGCTTCAAGTTTTAAATATTTTTCCTGGAACAGCGCATTCCCCTCCTCTTTTGTTTCCAGGTCCTTTATAAGAGCCTCAATTTTGGCCCTTGCCTTGTGCAGTTCCTCTTCAACGGCGGCGGTCCGGGCTTTGGCGATATCCAGCTCCTCTTCCAGGGCGGCGGTTCTCGTTTCGCAGCCGTGTTTTATAACCGACTCCTGGGTTTGAAGCTCCTGGCGCAGGGACGATATAATTTCTTTCGCGCGCCCGAGCCCGGCTATTATTTCGTTGGACGCGGCCTGCAGCGCCACGGCGCTCACACGGTCTTCATCCCAGACTTTCCGGCAGACAATCTCAAGTTTTTCACACACCGCGTCCAGATTGATTTCGTAGTCCTTTTTTGTCATGCTATCGTATCCTTTTCGCTGGACCCGCCGTCATGTGCCTTTAGCCCATTGACTTCCGCTCTCATTCGTTCCTTAAACTCGTCCAGTTCTTTGCGCATATGGGCGTGTTCGTTTTCCAGGACGAGGGCGCGTTGTTCAAGAGCGGTTTCTTTCTCCATAAGCGATTTTTCCGCAATCCGGTTCCGGTTTTCCCTGTCCTCCGTATTTTTCTGCAAATTTTCAAAATCTGCGGCCTTGCCCTCCCACTCCCGAAGCCTGGAGGCGCAGGCTTCTTTTTCCAGCTCAAGGATGCGCGCCTTATTTTCAGCGGCGTTTTTCGCCTCCAGCATGTTCAGCAACGCTTCCCTGGCATCCGCCCCTCCCGGAATCTGCGCCACAATGGAAAGGATTCCTTTTCGCGTTTCTTCAAGATCTCCCGCTTTTCTCTCCCACTCTTTCACCCGGGCGGCGTAGGCTTCTTTCTCCACTTCAATAAGCCGGGCATTGTTTTCCGCCGAGTCTTTCATGTGGCTCATGCGCAGAAACGCTTCCTGGGTCTCGGCCGCCAGACGCCTGGATTCTGAAAGCTGTGACATAAGGGACAGGAAGCCCCTTCGCGAACTTTCCAGTTCTCCCGCTTTATTCTCCCACGCCCTCAGCCTGGAAGCATCCGAACGCGTTTGTTCCAGGGCCGAGCGGAGCGCCGCGCGCATGGCTTCAAGATCATGAATACCGGCAAGATTGTTCAGATCAATGCGCGGGTTTTTATCGGCGTCTTCCATAACTTAAAAGTTGCGTCGCCAAAGTGCCCGGCTTTGACAGGAACATTGTATCAAAAATACAGTACGCGCGATCTTTGAAACAGTAGCCCAGTAGCCCATTTTTGAGATGGTTTCTATCAGCAGATTGTTAATAAACCGATAAAGGGTTGATGAAAATCAATTCGTATTTTGCATTCGCTCATGTAAATTTTTGGCGGATTTTGTTACTATATCTGTAACAGGTGGCTGGGCTGTCGGGCTATAGAGCTTAGAACTGACAAACCCGATAACTCTATAACTATGGTCTTCAACCCAAACAACCTGGGCGATTATATATAAGCACGGAGGGAGACATGATTTGCGTCGTAAGAATTCAATCACAGGCAAGTTTGACTATGCTTTGGGATGAAGTTTTAAGTAAAAAAGAGGAACTGCAGAAGATCTTAAATACGAACGGCAAGATACTTTACATCTCTAAAAGATGCAACTGCAACGAAGTAAGCATATTTATGCATGTGGCAAATATGAACATTCTGGGCGATTTTATCGCCAGCCATCTGGCAAAATTAAAAGGAGTAGACGCCATCTGGCTGCTCAATATGTTAAAACCCGCTTTTTTTGCATCGCCTCCAAACATTGAAAAAATGGACAGGTACACAGTAACCCTGAAAATTTATCCCGCGAAATTAAGCGAAATATATGAAAATTTATTCTCCTTAAAATTACCGCCTGAAACAAGCATGACTTATCTGGCTTATACCTTTCACCTGCTGGGGGATTGTCTGCAGTTTTCCCTGGTGACCAATAACGGGGACACATTGAAGGGATACATTAGTAATACCATCCGGCAGTTGCCCGGGGTACTGTGTACAACCGTTTGTAAAATTGAAAAAACCGCTCTTTTTGTCTTACATGGCGAATGGAAAAAATATATATCCCAAACCACCGGGATTAACTGGAACGACAACTATATGATGGAACAATTCCAAAAATAACTTATGGAAGTTCAGATTGAACCTTCATTGATATCCGAGGTTCGCAGATTCGGCGGATTTGACGCGGCTGCGTGCTACAATTGCGGCAGCTGCGCCGCCGTCTGCGCCTTGTCAAAAGATAATGCCATGTTTCCGCGCAACAGCATGAGATATGTGCAACTGGGACTGAGAAAGCCTTTATCAGGGAGCCTTGACCCCTGGCTGTGTTATTATTGCGGCGATTGCGCCACAACCTGTCCGAGACAGACCGAACCCGGCGAATCAATGATGACCCTCAGACGGTATCTCATGTCCGTTTATGACTGGACGGGACTCTCTTCAAAATTTTATCGGTCAAAGTCGTGGCAAATAGGGGCGATTTTCCTGGCGGGCGCTTTAGTCCTGCTTCCAGCCGCGCTTATTCCCGCGTCTTTTGTGGCTGATTTTCATCAGAATTTAAGCGCTTCCAGGATCATGGAATTCGGCCATCTTCTTGAATTTACCTTAATATCCACGCTGGGTTTATTTGTTCTTCTCCCCAACATGTTCCGCATGTACTGGTTTGCCATGCACGCGGACAGCGATTTTAATGTATGGAAAATTCCGTCGGCGCTGCTCCGGGACGGCCCTGGGTATGTCAGGAGCGAAAACAAGAAGATCAGGCTTTCCCCTGGTTTGTTTTTAAGGGAAGCCGTGACGCCGCTCCTTCATGGCGTCTTCCAGATAAAATTTCTGGAGTGCGCGGCGACGGCTAAAAACCGCTGGATAAAACACTGGCTGATCGCATCGGGATACATGCTGATGCTGGCGATGATAATTTTTCTGGGCTGGTTCAAAACGCTGGATTACCCGATCTATCATCCCGTGAGATTCCTTGGATATTATGCCACCGTCATTCTGGTCGTTTTTACCGCGGATGCGCTGATAGGGCGTATCAGGAAACGCGAGCAGGCGCACAAATTTAGCGAGTTAAGCGACTGGCTGTTTCTAATATGGCTGTTTTTGATGGCGGCCAGCGCGCTGGCTGTTTATGTATTCATGAGCCTGGGGCTTGGGCGGATTGTTTACTACGCATACGTTTTCCATTTAATGGTGCTTGTCCAGTGGGCGCTCGTTATAGTTCCTTTCGGGAAATGGATACATTTCATGTATCGTCCGCTTGCGATTTATCTGCAATCAGTCAGGGAAAGAGCCTTAAAGGAATGCGCGGACAGGGTGTCGGCATGAACGCCGCACCCAAAAGCAACGGAGGTAAAATCGGCGCCGCCCTTGTGGTGGGCGGCGGCATAGGCGGAATGCAGGCATCGCTTGATCTTGCAGCCGCCGGCATTAAGGTTTATCTGATTGATTCGGGTCCCTGCATCGGCGGAGTGATGGCCCAGTTGGATAAAACATTCCCCACCAATGATTGTGCGATGTGCACAATGGCGCCGCGGCTGGTTGAAGTAAGCGCGCACAAAGACATTAAATTAATCACGCTGGCTGAGGTGGACACCATAACAGGGGAGGCCGGCAGTTTTACGGCAACTCTGAAAATAAAGCCGCGTTTTGTAGATGAGGAAAAATGCAACGGCTGCGGGGCATGCGTTCTGGTTTGCCCTATAGGCAGGATACAGCCTTCCAGTGACAAAAAAAACCCCCAGCCGTTGGCGGATGAGTATAACATGGGTTTGTCCTCCAGGCCTGCGATATACATACCGTATCCTCAGGCCATACCTAATAAAGCCGTACTTGACTCGGCTAACTGCCTTTATTTTAAAACCGGCAAATGTAGCCTGTGCAAAAAAGTCTGCAAGGTTGACGCCATTGATTTTGAACAAAAAGAAAAACCGATTACCCTTAACGCGGGAGCGATAATACTGACGCCCGGCTATGAACTGTTTGACGCCGGATTAAAGCCCGAATATGGGTATGGCGGCTTTAAAAACGTTCTGGCGTCTTTGGAATTTGAGAGAATACTGTCTGCTTCCGGCCCGTTTCAGGGCAAAATACTGAGGCCGTCCGACAAGACCGAGCCTAAAAAAATCGCCTTTATACAATGCATCGGTTCGCGCGACTGCGAAAGAGACTATTGCTCTGCGGTCTGCTGCATGTACGCCACAAAAGAGGCGCTTCTTGCCAAAGAACATCTTGGGGAAAAGCTGGAATGCGATATTTATTTCATGGATTTGCGCGCTTTCAGCAAGGGATTTGAGGAGTACTATTTAAGAGCCAGGAAGAACGGGATCAACTACATAAGATGCCGGCCCCCGTCCGTAGAAGAAGTTCCGCAGACTAAAAACCTGATTATCAAATATGTGGCCGAAGATGAAAAAAAGGCGTCGCGCGAATATGACCTGGTGGTATTATCGGCGGGCCTCAGGCCTCCCAGGCATAGCGGGGAACTGGCCGCGAAGTTCGGCCTTGTGTTAAATAAGCATGGTTTTTGCGCAAACAGCGTTTTTGCGCCGGTTGATTCGCCAAAGCCCGGAATTTTTACCGCCGGCGCGTTTACGGGACCCAAAGACATTCCTGAAACCGTTATTCAGGCGAGTTCCGCCGCGGCGAGGGCGCTGGAACTGCTGTCTGAGGCAAAAGGCTCGCGTATCTCAAAAAAAGAATATCCCCTTGAAACGGATATTTCGGGGCAAGAGCCGCGGGTCGGGATTTTCATATGTCACTGCGGCACAAACATAGCCGGCGTGGTAAATGTAGAAGAAGTGGCGGAATACGCAAAGAAACTGCCGAATGTCGTATATGCCGATAATATTCTTTATGCCTGCGCTAATGATAGCCAGGAAAAAATCAAAAAAACAATTATCGGGCAGAAATTAAACCGCGTTATCGTGGCGGCATGCACTCCAAGGACCCATGAGTCTTTGTTCAGAAACACAATAAGGGAAGCCGGCTTAAACTCTTATCTTTTTGAAATGGCAAATATCAGGGACCAGTGTTCCTGGGTGCATATGCATGAGCCTGGGAAGGCCACAAAAAAAGCCAAAGATCTGGTGCGCATGGCATTGTCCAAAGCGAGGCTTATAGAGCCTCTGTATAGAAAGAACGTGCCGATAAGCAAAGGAGTTGTTGTTCTTGGCGGGGGATTGGCCGGAATGACTGCGGCGCTGAGTCTTGCAAACCAGGGTTTTGACGTCCATTTGATTGAAAAGCAGGCGGCATTGGGCGGGAATTTGCGCAAACTCCATTATCTGTCTGATGTGAGTTCCAAACCGCAACAATATCTGGAAACCATTACTGAGCGTGTCAGCCGGAATAAAAAAATCCATATTCACGTAAACGCAAAAATCCCGGTCATTGAAGGATTTATCGGCAACTTCACCACAAAGCTGTCGGATAACGGGGAATCCGGCGGGGAAATAAAGCATGGGGCGATAGTAGTGGCCACAGGCGCCGGGGAGCACAAGCCCGGCGAATATCTGTACGGCAAGAATCCCAATGTCTTAACACAACTTGAACTGGAAGAACGGTTAGCCAATGACGGCAGGAGCTTTTTAAGCGCCGTAGGCCGTGCGCCTAAAACAGTGGTTATGATTCAATGTGTCGGCTCGCGCGAGACTGCCCGTCCCTATTGCAGCCGCCTGTGCTGCAATCAGGCGGTTAAAAATGCGTTAAAAATTAAGGAACTGAGCCCGGAAACAAACGTATATATTCTGTACCGGGATATGAGAACATACGGCTTTGGGGAAGGTTATTATACGCAAGCCAGACAGGAAGGCGTGGTGTTCATAAGATACGATGAAAACAAAAAACCCGAATTAGCGGAGCATTCAGGAAATTTATTATCGATTAAATGTTTTGAGCCTATTTTGCGCATGGACATTGTCTTAAACGCGGATTTGGCGGTTTTATCAGCCGCGGTCGTCCCGCAGCCGGAGAATAAAGAGCTTGCCCAGATGCTTAAAGTTCCTCTTGATGCTAACGGATTTTTCCTTGAGGCTCATATGAAACTCAGGCCGGTGGATTTCGCCAATGACGGCATATTTTTGTGTGGTATGGCGCATTTCCCAAAAGCTATTGACGAGACTATTGCGCAGGCAAATGCCGCCGCCGCGCGGGTGGCGGCAATACTTTCAAACGACACTATGGAACTTGACGCCAATATTTCAAGCGTCATTGATGAAAACTGCGACGGCTGCGCCTACTGCGTTGACCCTTGTCCCTATAAGGCCGTCACACTGATTGAATACATGAAGAACGGCGCGATAAAGAAAACCGTTGAGGTCAACTCAAGCCTCTGCAAGGGCTGCGGAGTCTGCCAGGGCACCTGCCCGAAGAAGGCCGTAGTAGTGAAAGGTTTTAAGCTGGAGCAGCTTTCCGCCATGGTGGACGGCTTGTTAAAAGAGTAGTTTTATGGAAAACACCCCCGAATCAGCGATTGACACGGTTGCGGCTGGAAACGTGTTTGAACCGGTTATTGTGGCGTTTTGCTGCAACTGGTGTTCCTACACCGGCGCAGATCTCGCGGGAACCTCCCGGTTTCAGTATCCGGCCAATATCAGGATAGTACGGGTGATGTGTTCGGGCATGGTGCATCCGAACCTGGTAATAGACGCTTTCACCAAGGGCGCCGATGGTGTGATTATCTGCGGGTGCCACCATGGCGACTGCCACTATATCGACGGAAACCTAAAGTGCGAAAAGCGCGTTGAGGCAATTAAGCTTTTGCTGGAAGATTTCGGCATTGAACAGGACCGGTTCAGGCTGGAATGGATTTCAGCTTCGGAGGGGCCCAGGTTCGCGCAGGTTATGACGGACATGACCGGGCAGGTTAGAAAACTCGGGCCGAGCCCGTATAAGGGAGGCTGATATGGCTGAACCGGCTAAAATCATCAATTCAAAGAAATTCATGTGGGATGGCAGGGAATACGCCGATGCCGCCGGAGCCGCGGCCGCGGCAAAAACTTACGAGCAGGCGGGCTTTGAAGCGCAGGCGTTGGAAGAAGGCGGGAGACATCTGGTGTATTCAAGACGTTTGGCCGTGTCACAGACGACCTCATAAGAGTCTAAACAAGTATAAGGAGGCGGATTATGGCGGTAAAAGTAGCTGAAGAATGGCTTAATATATGCGGAGGATGCGAGGTTTCCATACTGGATATAGGAGAACCGCTGGTTGAGATTCTGCCGCAGCTTGAGTTCGTGCATATGCCGGTACTGATGGATAATAAATATTACGGGCAGACAGGGGATAAACCGAACCTAGAGATTCCCGGCGCGGATGTGGGCATAATCTCCGGCGGAGTACGCAACGAGAAGGAAAAGCATGTGGCATTGGAAATGCGCAAAAAATGCAAGACCGTAATTTCCCTCGGGTCCTGCGCCTGCTACGGCGGCATTCCGGCTCTGGCCAACATGTCCCCGAATGCGGAGCTCCTGGATAAAGTTTACAGGCAGAGCAAAAGCACCGAACCCGCCGAAACGCCGAAAGAAAATCTGCCTCCCCTTCTGGATCGGGTTTATGCGCTGGACGAAGTGATAAAGGTAGACATTTACATCCCGGGCTGTCCGACTTCGCCGGACTGGATCAAGGCCGCGATAACAGCCCTTTTAACCGGCAAGCCGTTTACGATGCCGGATAAGAGCGTCTGCGACGAATGCCCCACAAAACGCGAAAAGAAAGCCGCCGGCGGACAGATTAAGCGGTCGCTTGAAGGCGTTCAGTTCAAGCAGGGCGAACCGTGGGAAAATACCCGGTGTTATATGGAGCAGGGGCATCTGTGCCTGGGCCCCGTAACCAGGGCCGGCTGCGCCGGCATCACCACTGAAGCCGGCGAATCGCCGGCGCCGCGCTGTATCAAGGGTTACATGCCCTGCAGAGGGTGTTTCGGCCCGGTAAAAAAGGATTCAAACCCCCTCGTTGACATGATGACGGCAATTTCCTCCATCGGCCTTGAAGCCGGCCAGGTGGCCGACCGCAGGGCTTTGCTTAACCGCTATATCGGCAGCCAGGGAAGATTACGACCGCTTCCCGCCAGGAAATAATAAACTGTTAAAGAAGGAGACACAACCACTATGGGAAAAATAATCACCATCGCGCCCGTATCAAGGCTTGAAGGGCACTTAAAAGTGTCAGTGAATCTCGATGATGCCGGCAATGTGTCCGACACGTTCGTGCAGGCGGTTGAACTGCGGGGGTTTGAAAAATTTTGTATAGGACGCCCCGTTGAGGAGATGCCGAGGATCGTCACTTCCATCTGCGGCGTCTGCCCCTGGTCGCATCACCTGGCGTCGGCCAAAGCCTGCGACGCGGTTTTCGGGGTTACACCCCCGCCTACCGGCAGGAAACTCCGGGAACTCTGCAATGCCATAGCCTACTGCGAGGAGCATATACTCCATTTCTTCTTCCTTGCCGGAGCGGACTTCGTGCTCGGCCCCGGCGCGGATTACAAGATCCGGAACATTTTCGGCATTGTCAAAGCCGCTCCGGAACTTTCGGCCAGGGTGGTAAGAGCAAGGCATCTGGGCGTGAGGATGCTCAATGTGGTCTCGGGCAAATCCATACACCCCGTCACCGCCGTGCCGGGCGGGTTTTCAAAACCGCTTCGCGAAGAAGAGCGCAAGCTGATACTGCCAATGGCCGGAGAAGTGCTTGAGTTCGCCAAAATGGCCATAGCCTGGGCGAAAAAAGACATTTTCCCCAGATATCCGGATGCGGTTAAGACCATCGGAATAATAAAGACCGGCTTCATGGCCACCGTGGACGCGGGCGGCGCCATGAATCTCTATGACGGCAAGATACGGCTTATGAAGGCCGACGGCACGCACATAGACTTTGACGATTCAAACTACCTGGACTATATAGGCGAGAAAGTCCTGCCCTGGTCATACATGAAGTTCCCCTACGCCAAAACCTGGGGCGAGGGGTTCTCCATGGATCTTGACAACCCGAAGGGCATCTACAGGACCAATACGCTGGCGAGGGTAAATGCCTGCGAGAGCATCCCTACTCCTCTCGCCCAGGCCGAGCTTGAAGAGTTCAGGAAGCTTTTCGGCAGGCCCGTGCAGGCCACGCTCCTCTACAATTGGGCTAGGCTCATAGAGCTGCTCTACAATGCGGAGCGGACCGTGGAGCTCCTTAACGACAAGGAAATAACCGGCGCCGAAACGCGCGTGCCGGTAACGCCCAGGGCCGCCAGGGGCGTGGGCCACGTTGAGGCCCCGAGAGGTACGCTCTTCCACGACTACGAAACCGACGAGAACGGCATGGTCAGGAACGTGAACCTTATCGTCGGGACCACTCATAACAACGGGCCCATAAACATGTCGGTGAAGCAGACCGCCATGGCGTTGATAAGGGACGGCAAATACGACGAAGAAATTCTCAACAAGATTGAGATGTCCATCCGCGCCTATGACCCCTGCGTTTCCTGCGCCACGCACGACCTGGACGGGAAAATAATGGTCAGCGTAGACATAAACGGTCCGGACGGAAAACTAATAAAAAATTTCCGAAATTAGGTGGATAAAACAAATCAGTATGAATAAACAGGATAATCTTTCCGGGTTGCATCCGTCCGAAGAGCGGACGGAATACGATACGGACGGGAAAAGAACGCTGGTGATAGGCTGCGGGAACGTGTTACTCGGCGATGACGGTTTCGGCCCCGCGGTCATAAAAGCCCTTTCAACCGGGTCCGTGCCGCCGCACGTTGCGCTTATAGACGCCGGCACCGGTATAAGGAAGGTTCTCTTCAATATTGTGCTTTCAGAGCAAAAACCGGAAAAGATAATTATTCTCGACGCGGTCCGCAAAGAGGGACGCCGGCCGGGAGAAGTGTTTGAGCTGGCGCTAAATGAAATGCCGCCGCAAAAGGCGGAGGACTTTTCCGTCCACCACCTGCCCACCACCAATATGCTGCGCGAACTTCAGAAGGACTGTGGCGTAAAAGTAATGATAATAGCGGCGCAGGTTGCCATGCTTCCCTGTGAAATGTCCTGTGGTTTATCCGGGCCCGTAGCAAGAGCCGTCCTGAAAGCGAAGAAAATAGCAGCAAGGGAACTGTGTGGGCAAACGAGCGGAGTGAGGCAATGAGCGGCTTGATTCCGGAAATATTGCAGACAGAACTCCTGCAGGAGGTACTGGCTCAGACCAGGGAGCCGTCTTCGGCGGCTGTTTCGGAAATTCTTGACCGCGCGCGGGATAAGAAAGGGCTGGCCCTTAGAGATGTCGGCTATCTGGCGAACCTTAAAGAGCCGGAACTCGTCCGCAAACTTTTTCATGCCGCAGCGGTTATAAAGCGGGAAATCTACGGCGAGCGGCTGGTTTTCTTCGCGCCGCTGTATATCTCCGACTATTGTGTTAACGATTGCGAATATTGTAATTTCCATGCCGGTAACAAGCAACTGGCGCGGCGCAAACTCACTATGGCTGAAGTGGGCGCTCAGACCGCATTCCTGATAGACCAGGGACATAAAAGAATCCTGCTTGAGGCAGGCGAAGATCCGGTTAACAATGATATAGAATATATCGTTGATGCCATAAATAAAATATACTCCGTCCGGACTCCCAAAGGCAATATCCGCCGCATCAATGTTAACATTGCGGCCGCCACGGTGGAAAACTACCGTAAACTCAAAGGGGCCGGCATCGGCACCTATCAACTTTTTCAGGAGACCTACCACCGGCCGACTTATGAGCGGTTGCATTGCGGTCCGAAGGCGGACTTTGAACGCCAGATTACCGCCCATCTTCGCGCCTTTGAGGCAGGCATTGACGATGTCGGGGTGGGCGCGCTTTTCGGGCTTTATGACTGGCGGTTTGAGGCGCTTGCGCTGGTCGCGCACAGCCAGTATCTTGAAAAAACCAATAATGCAGGCCCGCACACTATTTCAGTGCCGCGGATATGCGCGGCGCCAACCGTTGACTATAAACCCCAATACCCCGTCAGCGACGACGATTTCCTTAAACTGATTGCTATCCTGCGGCTGGCCGTTCCGTATACCGGAATAATTCTCTCTACCAGGGAACGGCCGGAGGTCAGAAAGCTTGCCTTCAAGATCGGTATTTCGCAGGCAAGCGCCGGATCGGTTGCCGTTACCGGCGGCTATGGCAAAAAGGAGCGGCAGCCGCAATTTACGATTAATGATGAACGCTCCATGCAGGACGTAATCAGCGATGTTATAAAAGATAAACATCTGCCCAGTTTCTGCACGGCTTGCTACCGGAGCGGCCGGACCGGCGAGCGCTTTATGGCGCTTGCCAAGCCGGGGGATATCCATAAATTATGCCGGCCCAACGCAATCATAACTTTCGCCGAATATCTGACCGATTGCGCCACTGACGAACTGCGCAAGAAAGGCGGCCGCCTCATTGAGGAATCCGTTAACGGAATAGAAGAACTTCCGCTGCGCCGGGAAACCAGGAATCGGCTTGCCCGCATCGCCGCCGGTGAACGGGATATTTATTTCTAAGGAAGAGCTATGTGTTACGCCATTCCCGGCAAAGTGGTGGAAATTAACGGCCAGGTTGCTACGGTTGATTATTACGGCGAATGCAGAAAAGCATATACCGACCTGACCGAAACTGCCATCGGAGACTATGTCTACGCCCAGGGCGGTTTTATCATCCGGACGGTTCCCGTACCTGAAGCGCGGGAGATACTCTCGGATTGGCGCGGACTTTTCTTCAAACTGCAGGGGATTGACCGGAAACTCACCAGCAACCCGCGCACTATCTACGGACGCGCCAACGCCATCAGACATAAATATCAGGGTAATTCCTGTTGTGTCCACGGTATACTGGAATTCTCCAATTATTGCAAAAACAACTGCCTATACTGCGGCATCAGGAATGATAATAGCTCTGTTACCCGCTACCGGATGACGCCGGAGGAGATCCTGGAGGCGGTTGGCTATGCGGTAGAGAAATTGGGGTTTAAGGCGCTGGTGCTGCAATCCGGAGAAGATCCGTATTACGATGAGGATAAACTGGAAGGTATTGTCCGGGAGATTCGCGCGCGTTACCCCGTCCTTCTTTTTGTCTCAATAGGGGAACGGCCGCTGTCAACCTACCGGAAGCTGTACCAGGCCGGCGCGCGCGGGGCGCTTATCAGGTTTGAAACCGCTAACCCGGACATTTATGCCGGTGTAAAACCCGGTTGCGATCCTGCGCAGCGCGTTAAATTAATAAAAGAGATCGGTGAACTGGGCTATCTGATTATTACGGGTTTCCTGGTGGGATTGCCGGGTGAAACGAATCGTGACGTCATCAGGAATATCAAACTCACCGGAAAACTCGCAGGCGGCCGTTTTGAGGGGCAGAGGCCGGACAGGCTTGACGCAACTTCCGTTAAGGCGCAGACAGGCCCTGTCGCCGAAGCTTCAATGAAGGAGGGGATGTTCTCATTCGGCCCGTTTATCGCTCATCCACGCACGCCGCTGGCAGGTACGCCGCCGCCGGAATTAAGCCGGATGCTTAATACTATTGCCCAGGCCAGGTTGATGTATCCCGCTGCGCGGATAGTTGTTACCACCGCATTGGAAACACTGGATACCCAAAACGGCGCGCGGGAAGGGCTGATGGCCGGAGCCAATTCGCTGATGATAAATATAACGCCAATCAAATACCGCCGGCTCTATGAGATATATCCCAACCGCGCCGGCGCCGGGGATGACATCCCTGCAAGGATTGATTCCGTCCTGAAACTCCTCCATTCGCTGGGCAGGGCGCCGACCGATATCGGAATCTGAGAGAAGTCGGGTCTCTGTAAACCGGGTTTTCACCCACAGGAAACGGCGAAGACCCACTTTGTATAATTACCCCTATGCATGAATGGGCTTTGGCTGAATCCGTTATAAAAGCGGCGGTTGAACACGCCGGCGCTGAAAAACTTAAAAAACTTAAAGAGACCGGCGTAGTCTTCGGCGGGCTGCAGGCCATAGACAAAGACGTCTTTGTTTTCGCGCTGGAGGAGATGCGCAAGCAGTTCCCCTGCGCCAAAGCCTGCAAATTCAAGATAATAAAACAGCCCGCGGCTTTCCGCTGCAAGGCCTGCTCTCACGAGTTCACGTTAAAGGGCCTGAAAAAGACAAAAGACGAGGCCGAGTTCATACACTTCGTGCCCGAGATGGCGCATGCCTTCCTGAAATGCCCCAAATGTAAGAGCCCGGATTTTGAAATTTCCGCCGGGCGCGGCGTCAGTATCAGCTACATCAAGGGGAATAGATGACTAGCCTGAAAGTTTCAGTTGGCTCGTCTCACCGGCGAAAGCCGGTGTCCAGATTCCGACGAGACCTGGATTCCGGCTTTCGCCGGAATGACGGAATAAAAAAATCCGACCCAGCCCGACGATTATGTCACTCCAACTGCAATTTTCAGGCTAGTGTTGACCCCAGGCCTTCCGTAATAGAAGAGCGGCTTAAAAAGGTAAAGCGGATCATTGCCGTTACCGGCTGGAAGGGCGGCATAGGCAAGAGCGTAATTGCCTGCGCGCTGGCGCTGCTGCTTGCAAAAAAGGGCTATAAAACGGGCCTGTTTGATTTGGACTTCGCCGGGGCTTCCGACCATATAATACTGGGAGCCGGAGGGCTGTTTCCAAAAGAGGAAAAAGGCCTTGAACCGCCGTTGTTTGAAGGCGTGAAGTTTATGTCGGTGGTCTTTTTCTCGGAGAACAAGGCCGTGCCGCTGCGCGGGGCAAATGTTTCCGACGCAATAATAGAACTGCTGGCTATAACGCAGTGGGGGGAACTGGACTTCCTGGTGCTGGACATGCCGCCCGGCATAAACGACGCCGCGCTGGATGTCCTGCGCTTCGCGGGAAAGGCCGAAGTGCTGGCCGTGACCACGCCTTCAGTGATAGCCCGCGACGTGCTGGCGCGGTCGCTGGTTCTTTATCGCGGGCTTAAAGCGCCGGTGCTGGGTGTGTTGGAGAACATGGCGCGCGGCCCGGCGCCAAAGGGCATCGCAGCCCGCCTGCGCTTTGATCCCGGGCTTGAAGCGGCGCTTGGCCATCCCGCCGCCCTGATAAAAACCGCTTTTTGCCGCGACCTGATTAGCGCGCTTAAGATACTTAAACTGGAAGAGTGAGAATCTTTGTTGAGGCTATGGTTGACGCCCTATTTTACTATCTCCCAACTGATGGATAAAGTAATCCTTTCATCGCTTACCACAACATCCACTTTCTTTGCGCCGTCTTTTGTTCTCTGGTAAGCTTCCGCCATCACATATTGGACTGAATGCATATTCCTGGGAAACATTTCAACAACCTTAAAGATTTTAGGATCGCTATCGCCTCTGACCGCCCAATAACTGAAGATCCGGCAACTTCTGTCGTCTTTTTCTACGTTTGCCGATACGGCCCCTGCCTTCAATCGGCGATACGCTTCGGCCATAAGCGCCTGGTAGGGCGTAGATGCGGGTAATTTTTCTATGCTCAGCATGGTACCGGGTTTATATGTCGCGGGCATTGGTCCAATTTTTTCCGCAACCTTAACCATTGCAGACGCTGAAGGAACGGCATTTTCCAGCGCCGCCGATGGAACCGCTGATTTAAGTTCCTCAATTGCGCTTTCGGAAGCATAAGAGTTTCCAAAAGCTGTTATCGCAAGAACTGCTACAAAGAATACTTTTTTCATAAGACCTCCCAGTGTTTAGCAATACACATAGTCTAGCGCAAACAGGGTTTGCGCGTCAGGGTATAAGGGCTCTTTAACTTACGATAACTGCTTGTTTTGTGTGGGTCTTTTGACTGGGCCGCCAGGCCTATCTACCATGGGTCTTTGTGCCCAATCCAGGAGCCTGCGCGCGGTCTCTTGTCGTTCCCGGAAGCAGCGGCTTACAGGGAAGGGGCCGGCGCCAGCGCCAGGCAGTAGTTTTTAAGGATAAATTTTTCAGAACCGGGAGTGATTCTGCGGAGCTTGCAGACATCGGAGTTGGGGGGACAGAACCGGGCGAGTTCGTTATTGGCGGCTGCGTGGCCGGGGCAGTTATCGCAGATGGCGGTCAGAGTTTTCAGGACATGTTTACGTTTCTCTTCCTGCAGTAAACCTAAAAATTTCTTAACATCGTCCTTCATGCGGCCGGCGAAGGTGCGCGTGGGATAAACCAGGCTGAGGCGCGGCTTGCACAGTTTCGGCCAGGAATCCACAGCGGCGCCGCCGCCGTCAAAAATAATCTGAGTGCGGCTTATTACCAGCGCCCGATCGGCAGCGGGGGCGGGGAAGGCGGGGGAATACCTGCTGTGCGAGGTGAAGCCGGCGAAGAGGTGGTAATCGGACATGCAGGCCGAAATATCAGGATAGACACGCTCGCGCTCCGGGCCGGTTATGAAGGCGCCTTTAACGTCGCCCTCGCCCACAAAAAAGAAACCGAGTACTCCAGGGCGCATAAGACCGGCCATTACTTCGTCCGCGCTAAGGCCTGTGTGGCCTTCCACCGCGGCGTTCGGGTAAAGTACGGGGAGCCCGTCGGAGAGCATTGCCCCGACGTCTCCGCAGGCTTTGCCGCTTATCACGTCCTTCATCTTGCCGCCGGGAGAGCAACTGCCCAGGTACACCAGGAATTTCCCGGAAGCGCAGAAATTTATGGGCGGGGGTTCGGCGGCCCGTGTGCCGAAGGGTTTAAATTCCGCCTGGGCCGGGGAGACGAGCAGGGCAAGGAAAAGCAACGTCTTATACATAGGTTCGCGTCATATACGTGAAACAGCGGTCCCCATCATAGTACAAAAATTTTGTTATAATTAGATTTAAGAAATCCTGCGGCCGGAGGGACGATGAAACCAGTCAGGACTCCTCAACAGGCGGTAGAGAATATAAAAGACGGGGCATCTATAATGGTCGGCGGATTTATTTCCTGCGGGCGCCCCACAGCCGTCCTTGAAGCCATCCTTGAAAAAGGGATAAAAAACCTTACCATCATCTCCAACGACACCTCAAAAGAGGAAACCGGTATCGTCAGGCTCGTTATGGAGGGAAGGGTTTCAAAATTCATAGGTTCCTACATCGGGATGAACCGGATAATGAGTGAAAAAATGAAATCAGGGGAAGTGGAAATTGAGCTCGTGCCCCAGGGTACTTTTGTGGAAAGGATCAGGGCGGCAGGGGCAGGTCTCGGAGGAGTTCTCACCCCCACGGGGCTTGGCACCGCGATTGAGCGGGGAAAGGAAACGCTGACGATAGACGGCCGCAGGTTCCTGCTTGAAAAACCCCTGAAAGCGGATTTCGCGATTGTTAAAGCGAACAAAGCCGATAAATACGGCAATGCCTTCGCTTCCGGCTCCTCAAAAAATTTCAACGTCGCCATGTCAATGGCTGCCGACTATGTGATACTTGAAGCGGAAGAGATCGTGGAACCGGGGGAGCTTGACCCTGAAAAAGTGACCTTCCCATGCGTTTTTATTGATATGCTGGTGCCGGTATCAAAGGGGGGGAACCGGAATGGATGATAATATGAGATGCAGGATAGCCAGGAGAATAGCCAGGGAATTACCCGGGAACTCAATAGTCAACCTCGGCATCGGGATACCCACCCTGGTCGCTGATTTTATACCCAAAGACAAAGGGATACTTTTGCATTCCGAGAACGGGTTTATCGGCCTGGGCGCGGCTCCCGAGCCCGGCAAAGAAGACCCCAATCTTGTGAATGCCGGCGGCCAGGCCGCCACCCTCCTGCCGGGAGGATGCTGTTTTGATTCGTCCATGTCTTTCGCGATAGTGCGCGGGAAACACCTGGATTACACAATACTGGGCGCCCTGGAAGTGGACGAGGAGGGCAACCTAGCCAACTATACGATCCCGGGAAAATTCGTCCCCGGCATAGGCGGGGCAATGGACCTCTCCGTAGGCGCTAAGAACGTTGTGATCGCCATGGAACACATGAACAAACACGGTGAGCCGAAGATAGTAAAGAAATGCTCCCTTCCGCTCACTGCGCCGCGGGAAGTAAACCTTATTGTCACCGAGCTGGCCTTTATAAGGGTTACGCCTGCGGGCCTGGCGCTGGAAGAAATTGCCGAGGACACGACGGTGGAGGAAGTGATAAAGAACACCGGCGCCAGACTTATAATAGCGGAAACCCCTGGCCGCTTTTAAGGATTTTAATATCTTTTCCGGCAAGACCAAGATGTCGGTGAAGACCCGAGAGGGAGGAAACCTGTGAGCAACGAAGTTATTCTCTGGATCGTTTTTAACGTGGTAGTCGCCGGCCTGCTTTATGTGGATCTTAAGGTCATCAACCGCCACGCCCACGTAGTTCCTTTCCGCGAGGCCGCTTTCTGGAGCGTCGTCTGGATAAGCCTGGCTCTTCTCTTTAATTTCGGGATTTACCACTTTCTGGGCAGGCAAAAAGCCCTGGAATTTCTGACAGGTTATATCATTGAAGAAAGCCTCTCGGTGGACAACCTGTTCGTTTTTATCATGATCTTCAGACACTTCGGCATAGAAGCCAAGTACCAGCCCCGCATCCTCCACTGGGGCATTCTCGGCGCTCTGGTAATGCGCCTTGTTATGATTCTGGCGGGGGCGCATATCTTCAACGCTTTCCACTGGATCATCTATGTATTCGGGGCGTTCCTTATCTATACCGGAATCAGAATGGGCATGGCCGGGGAGCAGAGGCTTGAGCCGGAAGAAAACGCCGTTCTCCGCCTTTTCAGGAAGTTCCTTCCGTTCACCAAAGAGATCTCCGGCGAGAGCTTCTTCGTCAGGAACGGCGGCGTCTGGCGCGCGACCCCGCTTTTCGCGGCCCTCATCGTGGTGGAGGCCTCGGACCTTATCTTCGCGGTGGATTCCATCCCCGCTATCCTGGCTATAACGACCGACACCTTCATTGTTTACACTTCCAACGTCTTCGCTATACTGGGTTTGAGGGCGCTTTACTTCCTCCTGGCCGGCGTCATGGATATGTTCCGGTATCTGAAAATCGGCCTTTCGGTCATCCTTTGCTATGTAGGAATAAAGATGCTCCTGACGGATGTTTATAAGATACACACTGGCATCTCGCTGGGAATCGTGCTCGGAATTTTAGCCCTGTCGGTACTGGCCTCCGTTATGATCAGAAAAAAACAGGAAGAAGCCAGCCCCTATTAGCGTTCATTGACAACAAAATCAACTTGTGATATAACCAAAGGAACAGAGCGCATTAATTCTATAGGAGGTCTCCAGAATATGAGCAGAAAATACAGGATAGCGTGGCTGCCGGGCGACGGTGTAGGCGTGGAAGTGATGGAAGCGGCGAAAATAGTCCTTGACCGCGTTGAGCTTGACGCTGAATACATCCACGGCGATATCGGGTGGGAGTTCTGGCGCAGGGAAGGCGACGCTTTCCCTGGCCGTACCGTGGACCTGCTCAAGAGCGTGAACGCAGCCATGTTCGGCGCCATCACTTCCAAACCTGTAAAGGAAGCCGAGAAGGAACTGATACCCTCGCTGCAGGGCAAGGGCATGGTTTACCGCTCGCCCATAGTGCGTATGCGCCAGATGTTTGACCTCTACATCTGCCTGCGGCCCTGTAAGGCCTATCCGAAGAACCCGCTCAACTACAAAGAGGGGATAGATATAACGGTGTTCCGTGAGAACACCGAGGATCTCTATGTGGGTGTGGAATTTAACCCCGTGCCCGATAAACTGCGCGACACGCTTGCGGAACTCGCTCCCGCGTTCAAGGCGTTCAAGGATCTTAATGGCGGCGATTACGCTATCTCCTGCAAGATAAACACGAGGAAGGGCTCGGAACGTATTGTGCGCGCCGCGTTTGAATTCGCCCGCAAGTTCAACCGCAAGAAGGTCACTGTAGTGCATAAGGCCAACGTAGTGCGCGCAACGGACGGCCTCTTCCTGGAAACGGCGAAAGCCGTGGCGAAGGATTACCCTGAGATAAAGATGGACGACGCGAATATTGACGCTATGACCATGTGGCTGCTTAAGAACCCGTTTGGCTACGACGTGCTGGTAGCCCCTAACCTTTACGGCGACATAATCTCGGACCTGAGCGCGCAGATGGTGGGCGGACTGGGCTTCGGCTGCTCGGCAAATATAGGCGCGAAGCTCGCGGTGTTTGAACCCTCTCACGGCTCGGCTCCCAAATACGCGGGACAATACAAAGTAAACCCCATCGCCACCATCCTGGCGGCTAAGATGATGCTTGACTGGCTGGGTGAAACCGCCAGGGCGAAACTTATAGAAGACGCGGTAGCCGAGGTGATAGCCGAGGGCAAAGCGCGCACCTATGATATGGGCGGCTCCGCCACCACTATAGGGATGGCGCGGGCTATAGCTGATAAGTGCGTGGTAGCTGCAAAATGACGGACACGGCGCGGCCCTCAAAAGCCCTCCTGCTTCACGAGGTTGGGCTGCGGGACGGCCTGCAGATGGAAAGCCGGGTCGTCCCTCTTGAAAAGAAAGCGGCCTGGCTCGCCGACCTGATGGGATCCGGTGTGGACGTAATCCAGGCAGGCTCGTTTGTCCACCCCGGGAAAGTTCCCCAGATGGCGGATACGGACGAATTGTTCCGTCGGTTCACGTCGGATAAAAAATCTCCGGCTGTCCTGTCAGGACTGGTACTTAACGAAAAAGGACTGGAGCGCGGGCTCGCCTGCGGCGTTGAGCTGTTCTGTATGGGCGCTTCCGCCAGCGAAACCCACAGCCTCAAGAACACCGGTATGGGAACCGACGAAGCCGTCCCGCGCATTATCGCCGCTGCGAAAACAGCGGCAGCCGCCGGCAAAAAAGTGCAGGTATCAGTCCAATCCGCGTTCGGTTGCGGTTTTGAGGGCCGGATTCCAGAGGAGCGCGTACTGAAAATTGTGCGCGCTTATGTTGAAGCGGGCTTGCGCAATATCAGCCTTGCCGATACCGCAGGGCACGCCCACCCGGCTCAGGTGGAGCGCATGTTCAGCGCTGTTCTGGCGCTGGATCCGGAAGTAGACTGCGCCTGCCATTTCCATAACACCTATGGGCTGGGCATGGCTAATATATTCGCGGCTATGCGGGCCGGTGTCACCTCGTTTGAGACGTCATTTGCCGGCCTCGGCGGTTGCCCTTTTACCAAAGTGGCAGCCGGCAACGTGGCTACCGAGGACTTCGTCCATGTCCTTCAACTGGAAGGGTTGCGCAAAGAAGTCAGCCTGGACCGTCTGCTTGCCGTAGCCCGCGACGCAGCCTCATATTTCGGTCGCGACATGCAGGGTTTCGTATACAAGACAGGGGCGATACCAGGCATTTAAGGAGCGAGTATGAGCAAACAGATCCTTTCCGGAGTGAGGGTGCTTGACCTTACTAATGTACTGTCGGGACCTTTCGCCACTCTCCACCTCGCGCTGCTCGGCGCCGAGGTAATAAAAATTGAGAATCCCAAAGACGGAGACCTCGCCCGCAAGCTGGGCGTGATGCCGGCCCTGAACGACCAGCTGATGGGCACGAGCTTTCTGGCCCAGAACGCCAATAAAAAATCGGTAACCCTGAACACCAAGACCAGCGAAGGCAGGGAAATCTTCAGGAAACTGGCGAAGACCGCGGATGTGCTGGTGGAGAATTTCCGCCCCGACGTGATGGACCGCCTGGGCCTCGGCTACAAAACCCTTTCCGGAATCAATCCCCGCCTAGTGTACTGCTCCATTTCAGGCTTCGGGCAGACGGGCCCCGACGCTTTCAAGCCCGCTTATGACCAGATTATTCAGGGACTGAGCGGCGTCATGGACATCAACGGCGACGAGCGCCTGAACCCGTTGCGCGCGGGCTTCCCGATATGTGATACGGTGGGGGGGCTAAATGCCGCTTTCGCGATAATGGCGGCCCTCTATCATCGCGAACACAGCGGGAAGGGGCAGTTCATAGATATAGCCATGCTGGATTCCATAATGCCCCTGATGGGTTGGGTGGCGGCGAACCTGCTTATCGCCGGTCAGAAGCCGGCGCCGATGGGCAACGACAATTTCACCGCCGCCCCCTCGGGGACGTTCAAAACCCTGGACGGCTACATTAACATAGCCGCCAACAAGCAGGAACAGTGGGAATCGCTCTGCGACGTAGTAGGAATAGTTGACCTGAAGGCGGACCCCCGCTTTGAAAAACGCGACATTCGCAAGAAGAATCGCAAGCTCCTGACTCCGCTGATAGAAGAAAAACTCGCGCAGCGTTCCACGGCGGAGTGGGTGGATCTTCTCAATGCCAAAGATGTGCCGAGCGGAGCTATTTTAAGTCTGGAAGCCGCCCTGAACCAGCCCCAGATAAGACACAGGGCGATACTTAAAGAGGTAACGGAGCAAGGCATCGGAACTCTTAAACTGTTCGGGCTTGCGGCCCAGTTTTCCGATACGCCGGGCGAACTTAACGCGCCGCCCCCGCGCCTTTCGGCCCACACGGCGGAAGTTCTTGCGGCCCTCGGCATAAAGGATGAAGAGTTTGCAGCCCTGAAAGCGAATAAAATTATCTGAGATTGGAGACTGAGCGCTATGCAAATGACCTATGTACAGAAACTGCTGGCCCGTACCACCGGCCGGACCCATGTGGCCGTGGGTGATGTGCTTGAGCCGGAAGTCCACCTGGCGATGTCGCACGAGAACGGCGCGCTGGTGATAAACCAATTTAACGGGATCTTTGAGGGCGCCGGCCGCGAAGCGAAGGTCTGGAACCCGGACCGTATCGCTATAATCTTCGACCACCGCGTGCCCGCCGAATCCTCCAAGACCGCCGGCAACCAAAAGAAAACGCGCGAGTTCGTGGCGAAGCAGGGCATACGGAAATTCCACGATATCCGCGGCGATGTGGGCGGTATCTGCCACCAGATACTGCCTGAGAACGGCTATGTGCGGCCAGGCAGCATCGTCGTGGGCACCGACAGCCACACAACCACGCACGGCGCGCTGGGCGCGTTCGCGTTCGGGGTAGGCGCCACCGAGATGGCTTCCGTCTGGGCTCTGGGGCGGATACTTAACGTGGAAGTCCCGGCCACCATTAAGGTGACGGTAAACGGAAAATTCCCCGGGTACGTCTATCCGAAAGATCTGATACTCCACATAATAGGCCTCCTGAGCGCCCAGGGAGCCAACTACAAGGCGCTGGAATTCCACGGCGATACCATCCACGGTATGTCCACCTCAGGTCGCCTGGTGCTTTGCAACATGAGCGTTGAAGCCGGCGCCACCTCCGGGCTGGTTCCGCCCGACGAGGAAACCCTGCGCTATCTCCGCGATGAAGCCGGGATAAAGGACAAGCTGGATATTTTCGGACCCGACCCCGACGCTGTCTACGAACAGGTATTAGCTGTAGACGCCTCAAAGCTTACCCCGCAGATAGCCTGCCCGCACACCGTTGACAATGTAAAACCGATCGGCGAAGTTAAGGGGAAAAAACTCGACCAGATCGTAATAGGTTCATGCACCAACGGGCGCCTGGACGATCTTGAAGTTGCGGCAAAAATACTGAGAGGCCGCCGTGTTGCCGACGGCACGCGCATGCTGGTCTTCCCTGCATCGTGGCGCATTTATCACAAAGCCATGGACCTTGGCTTTATACAGGAGCTTTCCCGGGCCGGCGCGGTAGTCTGCAACCCCGGCTGCGGGCCGTGCCTCGGCATACACCAGGGGGCGCTAGCCGATAACGAAGTTGCGCTGGCAACCACCAACCGCAATTTCAAGGGACGCATGGGCAACCCGAAAGCCGAGGTTTACCTGTGCTCTCCGGCGGTAGCGGCGGCGAGCGCCATCACGGGCGTAATAACGGATCCCAGGGAGGCAAAATGACCACCAGGAAAGTAGCGCTGAAAGTTTCAGACGACGTGTCTACCGACATAATTTACCCCGGGCGGTTCATGGCCACGGTTCTCCCCGCCGAAACGCCGCAGTTCGCTTTTGCCGACAATGCGGACTTCAACAGCAAACTCAAAGGGGGGGAAATACCCTCCGGCAGCGTTATTGTGGCCGGCAGGAACTTCGGCTGCGGCTCCTCCAGGGAGCAGGCGGTTTCCTGCCTTAAGGGCTACGACCTTGCGATTGTGGCGCGCGACATCTCCCGCATTTTCCTCCAGAGCGCGATCAACCTGGGGCTGAACATAATTATCTGCCCGGAAATAGAGGCCGCTGAAGGCGAAGATCTGGAGTTCGCGGAGGAGAAGGTCTTCAACCGCACTTCAGGGAAATCATTCGCTACAAACCCGCTCCCGAAAGCGCGCCAGGCCATTATTGACGCGGGCGGCCTGATCCCGTACACCCGGAAATTGATGATGGAGACACGCTCTTAAATGCCTCCCGAAGGTTAACGCGCGACAGTATTCTTTCATCGCTTTATGACAGAGCTGTTATCGGTGCAAGTATTCCTCGCCGTAGTCACCGCGCTTTTCTATATTGAGGCCAGGCTGCTGCTCCACGCGTGGCTCCATAGGCGCCAAAAGCCGCGGCCTGGGTTCTGGCCGCGCCTGGGTTCAACATTCAACAGGCGGTTCAGCCGCATTTTCCACACGGCCGCGGTATTCGGTGCGGGATGCATCCTCTACGGCTTCTTTATTGAACCGTCCTGGATTGAGGTTAAGACGGTCCGGCTCTCGTCGCCTGGAATATTTCCATCATCAGGACCGATCCGGATCGTGCATCTTTCCGACCTGCATTCTGAGGCGGAACCTCTGAACGAGCCGGCCGCCATGGGGCTGGTGAATAGTCTCAAGCCGGACATCGTGGTAGTCACCGGCGATTATCTCAATACAACGGAGGGCATCCCGGTGGTCAGACGCATGCTCTCAGCTCTTACGGCTCCATACGGCGTGTTCTGCATAACCGGAAACTACGATTTACAGGTACCGGCTCCAGGGCTATTTAACGGTCTGCCTGTGCGGCGACTGGACAAAAGCGCAGCGATTTTGGACATACGCGGCACAAAAATACGCGTCATCGGGCTCGAAATTAATTCGGGTTCATATTTCAAACGCCTGATGGCGGATTTGGGTCCCTCTCCGGGCTATGATGTCCTCCTCCATCATTACTCAGACCTTGTCTATGAGGCGGATAAGGCCGGCATAGACCTCTATCTTTCCGGCCATACCCACGGCGGGCAGATACGGCTGCCATTCTACGGCGCGCTGATTACTTTGGCTACTTTCGGAAAGCGTTTCGAGAGCGGCCTGTATCGGGTTGGCAGATCCGCGCTGTATGTGAACCGCGGGCTGGGCATGGAGGGAGGGATAGCGCCCAAAGTGCGCTTCCTTTGCAGGCCGGAGATTACAGTGTTTGAAATATCGGCCGGCAAAAATCACTAGTATGGAAACAGAAACAGCCGCACACCCCACAAATCCAGATACCGGAGGATAGCATGATCCCGAATCTTACAGCGGAGACTGGAAACCGGAGCAAAGCATGTATCTTAAGAGGAGGCACAGTCGCACTACTTCTCTTCGGAGCAGGTCATCTATGCGGGTGGGCGGCCTGGAATATGCCGGTACGCTTCTCAGATTGCTCCAGTTTCCTGTCAAGACCCAAAGAATGTCTGGCATCGGGGGAAGATTGGAATGACCCCCAGGCCCGCGAGAGAGCGGAGAAAAGGGCCAGCTTGCATGCGCGCTGGTCGTTCATCATGCTGCCGGCTCTTCTTCTTTCCGGTATTCTTTTTGTTCCAGTATATGCGTTGGCGCTCCTGGTTCCTCCTCCACAACACGGCTTCCTATGGCACATCCTTGCCGCCGGACTCTACTTTACTCTCGGGGCGATTGTTGCCTGCTGGAGAGCACGGCGGGCTGACGCGTATAAGCGGGAAAGCATAAGCGGAAAAAACAGCTAAAAAACAGCTTGTCAGGTAAGCGC
Source organism: uncultured Elusimicrobiaceae bacterium (assembly GCA_964646805.1). Lineage (GTDB taxonomy): Bacteria > Elusimicrobiota > Elusimicrobia > Elusimicrobiales > UBA9959 > UBA9959. The sequence goes on from CAZYFL010000001.1 coordinate 27,423, forward strand.
ATTTTCTTATAAACTATTCTTCGCGACGCTGATTTTCCGGCACAGTACGGAGGCCCGCATGAAAGGATGGGTAGGGAATATTCTCAGGGTCAACCTGACGGCCAAAACATATAAAAAAGAACCCTTCAGCGAAGAATTCGCCAAAACCTGGGTGGGCGGGCGCGGCTTTGCCGTTAAGATTCTCTACGACGAACTAAAACCGGGAATAGACCCTCTCGGCCCGGAAAACAAACTGGTGGTCGCCCTCGGGCCGATTTCCGGCATCCCGGCTCCCAATACCGGCAAGGCGGTCGTAGCCGCCAAGTCGCCCCTTACCGGCTTCTATGGCGACGGGAACGTGGGCACAAAAGTTTCCGATCAGCTCCGCAAAGCCGGGTACGACGCTTTGATTGTTGAAGGCAGGGCTGAAACCCCGACAATGCTTTATATTGAGGACGACAAGGTGGAGTTCCTCGCCGCCGGCGAGGTCTGGGGCAAAGGCACTTACGCCACTAACGACTGGGTCTACGGGAAATACGGCAAGACCGTTGGAGTCCTGAACATAGGCCAGGGCGGAGAAAATATGGTGCGCTACGCCGTAGTGCGCAGCCTGGAAGGGCGCGCAGGCGGCCGGCCGGGCATAGGCGCGGTAATGGGCTCCAAGCTCCTCAAGGTCATTGTGGTAAAGGGTACGCAGGCAATTCCCCAGGCCGATCCCGAAGCCATGAAAGCGCTGGGCTTCGGAGATCTGAAAACGGTGCACGAGATGGACAAAAAATCGGGCTGGTCCATCCAGAGCACCAACGGCGTGCTGGCCTGGTGCAACGAAGTGGCGGGACTTCCCGTACAAAACTTCCGCAAGACCAGCCACCCTGAGGCGCATAAGATAGACGGCGAGCGGCTCAACGAAGCCAGGGTGGCTACCTATGGCTGCCCGAGCTGTACCATGAAGTGCGGCATAACCATTCACGACAAAGAGGGCCGCGAGTCCGAGCTTGACTACGAAAATGTCGGCCTCCTGGGTTCTAACCTGAATATCTTTGACCTTGACCAGGTAGGCTCCCTGAACTACCTCTGCGACGAGTACGGCCTGGATACTATGTCAGCCGGCTGTACCCTCAGCTTCTACGCCGATGCCATCGCCCGCGGCGCCACGACCGGCGATTTTAAGTTCGGCGACGCCGAACGCGCAAAAGAGTTGCTGAGGCTGGCCGCGCACCGCGAAGGGAAAGTAGGCAATCTCCTGGCCGACGGCTCCCTGCGCATGGCTAAAGAATTCGGGCATAACTCCGAAGCTTACGCTATGCAGGTAAAGGGCCTGGATGTGGCCGCCTACAACTGCAAATTCATCCCCGGCCAGGCGCTGTCCTTCGGCGTGGCCCCCATAGGGGCGCACCACAGGGAAGCGTGGATAATCACCTTCGAACTTAAGAACAGCTCCCGCGACTCCTACGGGCCCGAAAAGGCGGCCAAGGTGATAGAACTGCAACGCATCCGCGGCGGCATGTTTGAGTTCATGGTTGCCTGCCGCTTTCCCTGGATAGAACTTGGGTGGCAACTGGATAACTACCCAAAATATTTCAACCTTGTTACCGGCCTGAACTGGACTCTGGATGACATGTGGAAAGTGGCCGACCGTATCTACGCCCTGATAAAGCTCCATTATATCAGGGAATTCCCTGACGCGACGCGCAAGGGCGATTATCCTCCGGCTGTCTGGTTTGACCCGGACAACTCCGACGCCGAAGGGCCTATAGCCGGAAAACACCTGGAGGCGGACAAGTACGACCGGCTTCTCCAGCACTATTATGACCAGCGCGGCTACGACAAGCGCGGCATTCCGACCAGGGCGACGCTGGAAAAACTCAGCCTCACCCGCGAAGGCGCCGATGCCGAAAAATACGCGAAGCTGGCTTAGGTGTTCGTGAAAAAGCCGCTGATTATACATATCATCACCAGGCTTGAGCCGGGCGGGTCCAGCAGGAACGTGATTGACTCCTGCGCCGCCCAGATTTCAGATTATGATGTGGCGCTATTTTCAGGGCCGTATAAAGATTCCGCGTCCCTGCTCAAACTCCTGCCGCCGGAAGTAAATTACATAGAGATAAAAAGCCTCCAGCGGGAAATCTGCGCCGCCGCGGATTTTCGCGCGCTTCTGGAGTTAAAGAGGGAAATAGCCGGGCTTGAGCCCGCTATAGTGCATACGCATACCTCCAAAGCCGGAGCGCTGGGCCGGCTGGCCGCCGCAATGGCCAACCTGCGCTTTAAAAAACCGGCGGTGATAATACACACGCCGCACGGCCATCTGCTTTACGGTTATTACGGCCCTCTGAAAACTTTTATTTTCAGGCTGACCGAAAAATTCCTCTCCAGGTTCACTGATTACTTTATCGCCCTTACCCCCGGAGAAATGCGCGAATCCGTGGCAGCCGGAATAGGAGAACCGGGGCAATGGAGAGTGGTGCACAGCGGGGTGGACTTTAAGCCGCCGGCCGTTCCCGCGCATAAGGTGGACCTTGGTATTGCTACGGATGAAATTGCCGTGGGAACTGTTGCCCGCCTGGAGCCGGTGAAAGGCGTGGAATACCTGATACGCGCGGCCGCGCTGCTTGATACGCGGCTGCCCGCAATAAGGCTGAAGTTCGTAGTAATAGGCGGGGGGGAACTGGAGACAAAACTGCGCAAACTGGCCGATAGCCTGGGCGTACGGGACCGGGTGATATTTACAGGCTTCCGCTACGATGCAGCGGCTATTATGGCGGCGCTGGATATTTACGCGCAGCCCTCGCTCAACGAAGCTATGGGCCGCGCCCCGTTGGAAGCGCAGGCGCTGGGCCTCCCAGTGGTGGTAAGCCGGGTTTGCGGCCTGCCGGATATAATCGTGGAGGAAAAAACCGGCTTGGCAGTAAAGGCCGGAGACGCTGAAGCGCTGGCTACGGCGCTTGAAAGGCTTATCCTTTCCCAAAAACTGCGCGTACGCATGGGTTCGGCCGCCAAAGCGTGGGCCGCCGCCCCGGACGCTACCGGTTTCCCCCGCTTCGGGCTGGAAAGCATGAACGCGCAGTTGCTTACGCTCTATAGGAATCAAAGAAACGAATCGGCTTCACGGTCAAAGAAAAACACGCCGGATATTTAAGTATGGCGCGTTGAAGAGGCATTATTGAGGTAGTCGGGCATTACCTGATGCGTAAGCGCTACCCGGACCTTCCCACCCGCCTGGCCGGGCTGATAGGGGCCGCCCTCGCCCGCAAGTAGAAGGAGATAAAAGGGATAGGGACGCTGATGACGTTTTTTTAAGGATTATATGATCGACAAGAAAAGACTCAGCCC
>CAZYFL010000002.1:0-5180 GCA_964646805.1 uncultured Elusimicrobiaceae bacterium
GCTCCGGCCTTTCGTCCATGAGACAGCGCAGGGAAGCCCTGTAGGAGTTTATAACTGCTTTGACCCCGGCGGGATCGTCCGCCGCTGTTCCCCTGGCAGCGGCGAAAACCGCGAAAACTACAGGGAGCCCGGTTTTTTTCAGCCAGATCTCTCCCAGATCATAGCTGTACGGCGCCGCGTCAACTTCTTGCGTCATCGCGTCGTCGCCTATCAGCAGGACCGCGTCATAATCCTTGAGGCCCGGGCGCAGACCGGCAGCCAGGTAAACCGGCGCGCAGTTATAAAACTTTCCGAGTATTATCTGGAGCAGCACTACCGAAGTGCGCGAAGCCGAGGTGAGGCCCACTTTTTTCCCATGCAGCTCTTCTATCGGGAACCTGCCGGCCATGATCACCGACCTGACGCGCCCCGTGGAGCTGATGCAGAACTCCGGCAGCAGCAGGACATCCTCCTGCATATCGGCGTAAGCCGCAGCGGAGACGGGGCTCAGATCCAGGTTTTTATCCGCCATCATCCGGTTGAGCGCCGAGGGCGGCCCCGGCAGGAGGGTCACCCCCTTAAGGGGTTCCTTCTCCAGCATGTGATAATAAAAAGGGTAGCAGTTCAGATAATCTATGCAGCCCAGCTTCATTTGAAATCTCCGTAACCGGCCGTTGTCCGTACGGGCCTCAGCCCCGCGTTCCTGATCAGATCCCTCAGGAAAGTCTCTGTTCCGTGGTCGGCGGTGGAGGCTCCGGCGGCGTGCACTATCTTTTCCCCTGCGTAGGTGCCGGAAAAATCGTCGATGCCGAAGCGTAGCAGCGTCTGCGCCATTTTCCCGCCCAGGTACATCCAGAGCGCTTTTATGTGCGGCACATTGTGCAGGAATATCCGGCTGGCGGCGTAAACGCGGATGTCGTCATAACCGGTGGAAATTGCGCGTCTGGCCCTAATGCCTGTATTCTCGCCGTGAAATGACAGCGGAACGAAAGCCTTAAAGCCGCGCGTTTCATCCTGCAGGCTCCTGATTCTGGAGAGATGGTCTACTATATCCGCCGTTGTTTCCAGGTGGTTGTAGAGCATTGTGGCGTTGGTCTTCAGACCGGCTTTATGCGCAAGAGCCATTATTTCAAGCCAGCGTTTCCCGGGGATCTTTAGGGGGGCTATGATCTTCCTCACGCGGGGAGAAAATATTTCCGCCCCCCCGCCCGGCATGGCGCCCAGGCCCGCTTCCATCAGCCTTTTAAGCGTTTGCTCAACGGAGATCCCTTCGTTTTTGGCGAAATAATCTATTTCCACGGCGGTAAAAGCCGTTATGAAAATGCCGGGCTTTATTCTCTTTATGCGCCGTAGCATCTCCTCAAAGTAAGACAGTTTTAGTTCCGGGTTAAGCCCGCCCACTATGTGCGCCTCGTCAACCCCGGTTGCCGCCGCCCCTTTTACCCGCCTTTCAATTTCTTCAAGCGTAAGCAGGTACGCGCCTTCCTTCCCCCCGTCGCGTGAAAAAGCGCAGAGCGGGCAGCGCAGGGCGCAGATATTGGTGAAATTCAGGTTCATGCTGACGCCGTAGTAGACGGCATCGCCGTGCAGCTTCCGGCGCACATGGGAGCTGATCCTGCCCAGGTCCAGGATGCTGCCGGTGGTGAGCAGATGCCGCGCGTCTGCCGCGTTTACAGGGGTTCCCTCGTAAACCTTTTTCGCGATCGACCGGAGGGCGCTGTCGCGTATGGCGTCCGGCAGTTTTTTCATCCAGCCCAGCTTTTAAGCAGGGAGTGCTTTAGGCCCAGCAGGCTGAGTACCTTGCCAAGTATAAAATCTACCAGATCGTCAACAGTTTCCGGGCGGGAGTAAAAACCCATTACCGGCGGCAGTATGACGGCGCCGGCGCGGGAGAGCTTCAGCATGTTCTCAAGGTGTATAACGCTAAACGGCGTTTCGCGTGGAACAAAGATAAGCCTCCTTTTTTCTTTCAGCGCCACATCGCAGGCCCGGGTGATGAGCGAGTCCGCGTAGCCGTTGGCCGCAGCGGACAGCGTTTTCATGGAACAGGGGATCACCACCATGGCCTCAAAAGGCGTTGAGCCGCTGGCCAGCGGAGAGAAAAAGTCATGACTGTCGAATTCTTTTAACAGCTTCAGCCCGGAGGTTTTCCCCCGCTTTGAGAGAAGGGCGGCCAGGGGAGCGCGACCGGTTTTTTTATGGGAAAGCTCGTGCTCAATAACGCTCCAGGCGGCTTCGGAAACCACAGTGTAGACGGTTTCCCCCGCGTTAAGCAGTTCTTCTATCAGCCTGATACCGAGTATCGGGCCGCTGGCGCCGGTTATCGCTACTGTTATCATATGGGTAGTTACCTCAACAGGCTGTCAATAAGGGCGCCCGCGAACAGCGCCGGAGAAACATACATGTTAACTCTGAAAATCTTCAACATGGCAGTCCCGAGGTCGGCGCTGCGGGCGGCTTTCTGCTGGTACGCGAAAAACGCGGCTACGCAGATCAGCGCGGTCCAGTATGGGAAGCTCATCCGTGCTATTATCCCTGCCGCTATCATCGCGGAAAAAGAAAGCGAGTAGCAGATCCCTGAGACGGCCAGGGCCTTCTTTTCGCCGTAAGCGGCGGGTATTGAATACAGCCCTGCCTGCCTGTCAAAGTCCTTGTCCTGCAGGGCGTAAATAATATCCAGGCCCGCTATCCACAGCAGGACAGCGCCGCCAAGCGTCAGCGAAAGCACATCCGGTTTCCCTGTAACGGCCAGGTAGCCGCCGATCGGGGCGGCAGCCTCGGTGAGACCCAGGCAGAAATGCGAAACCGCCGAGAACCGCTTGAGATAGGAATAACCGGCCAGCAACAGCACGGCGGCAAAAGACAGATAAAAGCAGAGCGTGTTCAGGAAAAAAGATGCGGCTATCAGTGTCAGGCAGGATACAACCGCCAGGCCCAGGGCTTCTGAAATTTTCACCTCGCCTTTCGGGATGGCGCGGTCCTTCGTGCGCGGGTTAGCGGCGTCTATGCGCGCGTCTATCGCCCTGTTAAACGCCATGCCGGCGGTGCGCGCGGCAACCAGCGCGGCGGTGACAAGCAGCCAGGTCCGGGCGTCATAACCGCGGGCGAAGAGAACGCCCAGGTAAGCGAAAGGCAGGGTGAACAGCGTCTGCTCGGGCAGCAGCAGCCCGGCCGCTTTCTTAAAATCCATACTCCTTCCAGCGGCGCGTCACTTTCTTCCTGATTTCTTCCGTCATTACTATTTCTTCGGGCCATTCCCTGCCCATGCCTTCTTCACGGGTTTTCCGTGTGGCGTCTATCCCCATTTTCCCGCCGAAGTTGGCGTACGGGGCGCTATGGTCAAGCGCGTCCAGCGGCCCCTCCGAGAGCAACAGGTCCCGCTTCGGGTCGGTATTGTTCAGGAGTTTCCACAGGACGGTACCGGAATCGCGCAGGTCTATGTCCTTGTCAAAGACGGCTATGAATTTTGTGGATGCCAGCTGTCCCAGGCCCCACATGGCGTTTATCACTTTTTTCGCTTGGCCGGGATATTTTTTATCTATTGAAACCAACGCGCAATTGTGGAACACTCCCTCTATCGGCAGTTCTATGTCTATCAGTTCGGGGATGGCCATTTTCAGCAGGGGCAGAAAGAGTCTTTCGGTTGCTTTGGCCATATAGCAGTCTTCCATCGGCGGCTTTCCCGCTACGGTGGCCGGGTAGACGGCATCGCTCCGGGAGGTAAGAGCGGTTAGATGGAAAACAGGGTATTTATCAATGGCGGAATAAAAACCGGTGTGGTCCCCGAACGGCCCTTCCATGCGTTCTTCCGCCGGGTCTACATAGCCTTCAAGTATAAAGTCGGCCTCGGCCGGCACGAACAGATCCACAGTTTTCGCCTTTACTATCTCTACCGGCTTTGAGTCAATAAAGCCGGCGAAGAGCAGTTCGTCTATATCAGGGGGTAGCGGCGCGGACGCAGCGTAAGTGACGGAGGGCGGGCCGCCCAGGGCTACGGCTACTTCCATGCGCCGGCCGCGCGTCTTATACTTGTCAAAATGGCGCGCCCCGTCCTTATTGTACTGCCAGTGCATGCCGGTGGAAGCGTTGTCGTATTTCTGCATGCGGTACATGCCTGTGTTCTGCACTCCGGTATCGGGATCTTTAGTGATCACGGCGGGAAGGGTGATAAAGGGCCCGCCGTCGCAGGGCCAGCATTTAAGTATGGGCAGCCGATCCAGCATGGGTCCGTCCGTGTAGATTTTTTGCTGGCAGGGCGCGTTGTTAACCTTTTTGGGTATGAACCCTGCCAGTTCCCTGAGAGTGAAGAGCAGCTTAATCTTCCCCGCCAGGCCTTCGGGCGGGCGCATGTGTATGTTCGTTTCTATCCTGGCCGCAATTTCCCCGAAGGACCCGCAGGACAGGGCCAGGCGCATGCGTTTGTAACTGCCGAAGGCGTTTATCAGGAGCGGGTATTGCGAACCCTTAACGCTTTCAAACAGCAGGGCGGGACCGCCGGTCTTTGAAACCCTGTCGGCGATTTCTGTTATTTCCAGCTCCGGATCGGTTTCGGATTTTACGCGCCGCAGTTCGCCCGATCCCTCAAGCCCTTCTATGAATTTCCGCAGATTTTTATAAGGCATAAACCAATCCGATCATTGTATCAAATCAGTTCTATGCTTTGTGTTGTGCCTGCCGGCACCCGGCAGACGTTAATACCTTGTCATTCCCTTTTCCACTTTTTCCGCCCAGGCGTCTATGCCGCCCTTCAGCGCCAGAACTTTTTTAAAGCCCTTCTCGCGGAGGGCGCGAAAGGCCGCTGCGGATTTACTCTGGCCTTTGCAGTAAAGAACAATCTCTTCGCCCGGTCGTATCCCCGCTCCGTTTTTCAGAAGTTCGTTGAAGTCTACCCAGGTATCGCCCTGAATATGGCATAGGTCGTGTTCCCAGGCATAGCGCAGGTCCAGCACATGCGGCGCTGTTCCGCAATCCATCCGGGCCTTCAGTTCTTCCGGGGCGATAAACCCAACGGCCAGTGAGTCCACGAATTTATTATCTTCCGCCTTTACGCCGCAGGCGGGACAGTCTTCCCGCTTTTTCAGTTCTACTACGGTGAAATCTGCCGTCTGGAAGTCCAGCATGGCGAATTTACCCTTCAATGTTTCAAACCCCAGTATCAGCTTCAATATCTCCAGGGCCTGCATGGATGCCACGGCGCCGGC
>CAZYFL010000002.1:5190-26907 GCA_964646805.1 uncultured Elusimicrobiaceae bacterium
GCGTTGAGCAGCTCCGGGTTCTTGGGCTGCACGGTCCACGGCGCCGGCGGCGGGACCCATTCCGCCGGCTTCTGCGCAGGCCTGGTTTTCCTGCAGCTCCGCGCCAGGGGCCAGGCAGCCCAGGCAGGGGCCGAGGTGCGGCTCAAAAACAGCCAACTGTCCCTCAAACTGATAAACCGCCCCGTGGACATAAGTCTTTTTCAGTTCAAGGCAGGCCTTGTTTATGGCTGAGCGCGTAATAAAATTGTCAGTGCAGTCGGCGACGTAGTCATAACCTCCCAGCGCGCCGTTGATGTTTTCCGCGGTCAGAAGCCCTTCGTTAGCGTTAACTCTTATGCCCGGATTTATTTCCAGCAGGCGTTGTTTCACCAACTCCGTCTTGAGCCCGCCTATATCCCCGGTTCCGTAAATAAGCTGGCGGTGCAGGTTGGAAAGTTCCACCGGACCGAAGTCAAACACTCCTATCTCACCGACCCCGGCCCCCGCCAGATAGCCAAGCGCCAGCGTCCCAAGCCCGCCGGCGCCTATTACGGCGACCCTGGCGGTTTTGAGTTTCTGCTGTCCTTCCGGTCCTACGCCGGGGATGACCAATTGCCTTGAATACCGTATGAATTCTTCTTTTGAGAGGGTCATAAATTAATTTTTAAGAGCGCGCTCAAGATCTTTTAGGAGGTCGTCAGAATTCTCTATGCCGACCGAGAGACGCACAAGCCCTGCGGTTATACCGCGCTTCAGACGCTCATGCTCCGGAATAGAAGCGTGCGTCATCGTGGACGGGTAACAGGCCAGCGATTCCACCCCGCCCAGACTTTCAGCCAGCATGAAGACCTTCAGTCTTTTGAAGAACGCTTCGGCAGCGCCCCTGCCTCCTTTAAGCTCGAAGCTTACCATGCCGCCGAACCCGTCCATCTGCCTGTCGGCGAGCTTGTGCCCCGGGTGGGTCTCAAGACCGGGATAGTAGACCTTTGCAACAGACTGGTGGGCGGACAGGAAACCCGCAATTTCAAAAGCATTTGCCTCGTGGGCCATCATGCGCACAGCCAGGGTCTTTATACCGCGCAGCGTCAGCCAGGCATCCCAGGGGCCTGGTACCGCGCCGGCCGCGTTCTGGTAGAACTTTATTCCCTCGTACAGTTCCTTGTCCGCCACGGCCATCAGGCCGCCTATCACGTCGCTGTGGCCGCCCAGGTATTTGGTGGAACTGTGCACCACGATGCCGGCTCCCAATTCTGCGGGCCGCTGGAAATACGGGGTGGCGAAGGTATTATCCACGGCGAGCATGACCTTTGCCTTTCCCGCTATTTCAGCCAGCGCCGCTATGTCGGTTATATTCAACAGCGGGTTGGTTGGCGTTTCCGCCCAGATAAGACGGGTATTGCGGCGCAGGGCCTTCCTGAAAGAGGCGGGGTCTTTGGAATCCGCGTAGGAGATCTCCAGCCCCCACTTCCTGAACACTTTCTCAAAGAGCCTGTAGGTGCCGCCGTAAAGGTCGTTGCCTGCCACCACATGGTCGCCTTTTTTAAGCAGGCTCAGCACGGCGGTTTCGGCCGCCTGACCCGAGGCGAAGGCCAGGCCGTATTTCACGCCCTCGAGCGCCGCAATGCAGTCTTCCAGCGCCTTTCGCGTGGGGTTGCCGGTGCGGGAATATTCCCAGCCCCGGTCCCTGCCTATGGCGTCCTGCTTATAGGTGGAGGTCTGATAAACCGGCACGTTCACCGAACCGGTCAGCTTGTCTGCCGCCTGCCCCGCGTGTATCAATGCCGTTTCAAATTTCATATCGCTGTAATCTCCTTTACTATAATCCTGCGATTCAGACAGTGGGGAGGGCAGCCCCCCGGACGGCCCGACTGGGCGGCGTTTAAACCGCAGGACTTTCGCTACTGTCTGAATCGCAGTTACTATAATCTCCTTCTGAGATGGTTTAGGAGGTCTACGCGGGTAATCAGGCCGTAGAACTTTCCTTCAGAATATAATAATCCGGCCATGCCCTTGTCCAGGATAGCCGTCATTTCTTCAAGAGAGATGGAGGGCTGCACTGTAACCAGGTTTTGCGTCATGTACCCGCTGACGGGTTTGTGATAATTAGAAACGTCCTTCTGGACGGCCGGCAATATATCCGATTCATCCAGGATGCCGACCACCCGGCCGTCTTCAATCACCGGCAACTGCGCATATTCGTACAGCCGCATGCGCGTGAAGGCTGTCATCAGCGTATCCGCTGGTTTTACCGAGGATACCGAGCCCTCGGAGAAGGGGCGGCCGACCAGGTCCCTGAGATCGCCGGCTGCCGCCCTCCGCAGGAATCCGTGGTCCGCCATCCAGAAGTCGTTGAACATCTTAGAGAGATATTTGTTCCCGCTGTCCGCGACAATGGTGACGACGCGTTTCGGGGCGTTGCTCTCCCTGCAATAGCGCAGCGCCGCGGCCACCAGCGTGCCGGAGGAAGACCCTGCCAGTACCCCCTCCGAGAGCAGCAGTTCGCGGGCGGTGGAAAAACTTTCAGCGTCGCCTATCGTATAGGCTTTGGTTACTCTTGACAGGTCCGCTATGGGAGGAATAAAATCTTCGCCTATCCCCTCCACGGCCCAGGAACCCGCTTTGCCCGGTTTCTTTGTCCGGATATAGTCCGCCAGCACGGAGCCCGCCGGATCCGCAAGTACTAATTCCGTCGCGGGCGAGACGCGGGAAAAATACCGGGATAGTCCGGTGAGGGTGCCCCCCGAACCCACTCCGCATACCACGGCATCCACGCGACGCTCCATCTGTTCCCAGATCTCCGGGGCCGTACCCTCTTCGTGGGCCGCAGGATTGGCGGGATTGGCGAACTGGTTTACGTAAAAACTGTCGGGCGTCTCGCGCGCTATCCTCTCTGCCATATCCTGGTAATATTCAGGGTGGCCCTTTTCCACGTCGGATCTGGTAACAACGATCTGCGCTCCAAGCGCTTTCAGATGCAAGACCTTCTCCTGGCTCATCTTATCCGGGATGACCAGGACCAGTTTGTAGCCCTTCTGGGCGGCGACCAGCGCCAGCCCCAGCCCGGTGTTGCCGGCGGTGGCTTCCACCAGCGTTGATCCCTTCCGTATCCTGCCTTCCCGCTCGGCGGCGGCTATCATAGAGAGGGCGATGCGATCTTTTATGGAACCGCCTGGATTCTGGTTCTCCAGCTTCAGGAAAAGTTCGCAGCTCCCGGCGTCCATCTTCTGCACCTTAAGCAGCGGCGTGTTCCCGATAAGATCCAACACTGTGTCCGCTTTTTGCATATTTTCCCTTATTCCACCCCGTACATCCCGCAGGAAAAAACGTCGGGGGTGTACCAGCCGCCGGCCAGTATTCTGGCGCGGGCGCGGCAGCCGCCGCGGCATTTTGCGAAATGGACGCAGGCCTTGCATTTCTCCAGCTTGTTCCAGTAGAAATCGGCGGCTATGGCCCCGCTCCCTGGGTATTCCCTGTATATGAGCTCAAGGGGTTTGGCGGAAATATCCCCCATGGCCTCGCCTATGTTCTGGAAATAATGGCAGGCGTAAGCCTTGCCGTCCGCCGATATGAAACATTGTCCTATCCCGGCGTTGCAGTAGAAATTACGGTTGTCGGCAAGGCGCGTAAAGACATCTTCGTTCTCGTCCCCGCCCGAGATCAGGCCCTTGCTGAAAAGATCTTTAACCCTGGCGGCAGATAGTCCCAGCGCCGATGAAGCGGTTTTTGCTTTGCCTATGGGCATCACCGGAGAGAACCTGACCCCGGACGCCCCGAGTTCGCAGAGACAGAAATTCTTGAACTCTTCCAGGCGCCTGTAGGCGCCGTCCTGCACCATCGCGGTTATAAAAACCGGTACTTCATCGGCTACCAAAAGTTTAATTCCGCTTATTGCTTTTTTGAAAGCCCCTGGTCCGCGTATGGCATCGTGCGTTTCTTTGAAGAAATCTAGGCTTACCACGGTCTTTGCCACTCCGTATTCGGCGAACAGAGCGGAGATTTTCTCATTGATCAGCGTAGCATTTGTCATCACACACACGCGCATATGCCTTGCGCGGGCCCTTTGGAGGGTTTCCGGCAGCAGAGGGTTCAGCAACGGTTCTCCGCCGCTGATTACCAGGTTGACCGGTTCCAGCGCGTCTATTCCTTTGAAAACTTTATCCAGCGTCGCCAGATTTATATCCTTCTGTGAAAGGGCGGAAAAACAATGGGCGCAACGCAGGTTGCAACGGCCTGAAAATTCCAGTTCTAGCAGGTCCAGAAGACTTTTTTTCTTTACAGTCAGGCGGCGGTCTTCCTCCCGACCGGTGTCTTCGCCCGCTATCCCCTTAGCCGCCAGCTTGTCGTAAATAAACTTTTCTTTTTCCGTCATTTCGGCGGCTGAGCGGCGCCCGGTCATGCTTTCAAGGACGGTCACGGCCTCAGCATTCATCCGTACCTTGTAGCCGCTGGCCGTATGGTGCAGCCAGACATCGTGCTGCAAATATTTTAAGACACAATCCCTGATTAACATGACTTATAAAAGTTGAACATAAGGGCTCGTTAAAAAATAACTGACACGATTTGCAGGCCCGTCTTTGGCCGATTCCTTCGTTGCTCCTCACTTACAGACCGCCGGTATGCTCGTTCGTCGCGCCTCGGACTCGGCTCAAATCCGGACCTCCAAATCATGCCATTTATTTCTTAACGAGCCCTAAGGGAGGAGAGCCCCTGCACGTCTGTGCGTTAGCACCGACAAATGCAGAGGCTATTCCTCTTTTTACTTAGCGCTTCGCTTAGCTGTCGCAACCCGTTTCGGGGCAGTGCGCGTGTTCTTTCGGTCCAACCACTACTTCATTGTGTTCTTCGAACAGCATTTGTGACCTCCGTTGCTTTCACGTTCTCCCGGACCTGGATTGCCGGCCCGGAAATTTTATTTCTTTTCCACAAGGTTCATCCCGCATTTGGGGCATTTGCCGGGTTTCTCAGACCTGGCGCAGCCCATAGGGCAGATATAGGCGGCCTTGTTGCCTTCTTTCACCCCGGCTGCTTTTTCCAGCTCCGATTTATTATGGCCTTTACAGTCATGAACCTTAGCGGACTTTGCCTGTATTTTTTTTATAAGTTTCGGAGTATTGCCGGTTATCAGCACTTTTACGCCGTTCTCCAGATTTTCCACTTTTATTTCCGCGCCTTTAGGCAGGCATTTGCAGTGTTTTCCCTCGTCCGCGTAATGAGCGGCGGCGGTTTCCTGCGTTTTGAGAATGGTTTCCGCACTCCTGGCGCTAATGATCATTTCCACTCCGTTGTCTATATTCTTTTTCACGGTTTCCACTCCTTCCAGACCCTCCGGGCATATCTTGTCCTGTTTACCGCTTTTCTCATGCGGACAGCATGATTTAGCCATGATGGGCATATTTATAAACAGCATGCCCATTGCCGCCAGTATGACTGCGTTTGTAGCCTTTTTCATTTTCGTTCTCCTTGTTTCCCGCTTCCTTTACACCTTACCGCGCGCTACATTCTACCAATTTCTTTCTTTTTCCATAGGTAGTAAACGGCCGGATATACCAGCAGCTCCAGCGCGAAACTTGAGGCGAGCCCTCCTATCATGGGCGCGGCTATGCGTTTCATCAAATCCGACCCGGTGCCGAGCGCCCACATTATGGGGATAAGGCCCATGAAAGCCGCCGCCACCGTCATCATCTTCGGGCGCACCCTTTTTACCGCGCCGTGCATGATGGCTTCTTTGAGGTCGGTGGAATTGTTCATGCGCCCCTGAGCCTTCATATCGTCATAGGACAGGTCAAGGAACAGCAGCATGAATACGCCTGTCTCGGCGTCCAGTCCCATCAGCGCTATCATGCCCACCCAGACGGCTATGGAAACATTGTAGTCCAGGAAGTACAGGAACCAGACCGCTCCGATCAGCGAGAAGGGCACGGCCATTAAAACTATGAGGGTCTTCGCCGCCGATTTGGTGTTCATGTAGAGAAGTATGAAGATTATGAACAGCGTAAGCGGCAGCACTATTTTGAGCCTTTCGCGGACGCGGAGCATGTTCTCGTACTGGCCGCTCCATTCAAGCGAATAGCCGGCAGGGAGTTTGAGACTGGAAAGCACATGCTCTTTAGCGTTCTTTACATAGGTGCCTACGTCTATTCCCTCTATGTCCACGTATACATATCCTGACAGCAGGCCGTTCTCGTCCCGGATCATGGCGGGGCCCTGCCTCATCTCAATATCGGCTATTTGCGCCAGCGGCACGTTTATGCCGCCTTCAGTGGTAACCAGAACCCTGCCCAGCTTACTTAGATCGTCGCGGAATTCACGGGCATAGCGCACGTTTATGGAATATCTTTCCCTGCCCTCCACAGTGGTGGAGACCGGCTCGCCGCCTATGGCGGACATCACTGCCATCTGGGCTTCCCTGACCGAGAGACCGTAGCGGGCCAACTGTTCCCTTTTAAGCGTGAAATCCAGGAAATAGCCGCCGGCGGTGCGCTCCGCGAAAGCGCTCCTGGTGCCTTTTACATGGGAAATAAGCTGTTCCACTTCCACGCCTATTTTCTGTATTTGCGCGAGATCCGCGCCGTATATCTTTATTCCTACCGGAGTCCTGATGCCGGTGGACAGCATGTCAATCCTTGCCTTTATAGGCATGGTCCAGGCGTTGGAAACGCCGGGGAATCTCATCTTTGAGTCAATGTCCGTGATAAGGTCGTCCCAGGTGAACCTGTCATACCAGATATGGCTGAGTATTTTGCGCAGGAATTCCGGCGCCCAGGAGGAATACCAGCGCGGTTTGGCGCGCCAATCCTCATGAGGTTTCAGCACTACTGTGGTTTCCATCATGGAGAAAGGCGCCGGGTCGGTGGAAGTTTCCGCGCGTCCGGCCTTGCCGAATACCCGCTCCACTTCGGGGATGCTCTTAAGTATACGGTCCTGAAGCTGCAGGAGTTTCTGCGCTTCAGTCACCGAAAGCCCCGGCAGAGTGGTGGGCATGTAAAGAATTGTCCCTTCGTTTAATGGCGGCATGAATTCCGAGCCAAGCTTCAGGTAGACCGGGATGGTGGAAAGAATGAGCAGTACCGCGAATGCTATGGTTTTCACCGGGTGGTCCAGCACGAATTTGCAGACCGGGTCATAGACCGCGAACAACATTTTGCTTATCGGGTGTTTCTCTTCCGGATAATAGGTACCGACTACCGCCGTGTTTACAATTTTTCCCAGCCAGCGCGGCTTAATAGGGAACGGATCCATGCGGGCAAACATCATGCGCATGGCCGGGTCCAGGGTTACGGCTAATATAGCGGCCATGAACATGGAAAGGTTCTTGGTATAGGCGAGCGGTTTGAACAGGCGGCCCTCCTGGTCCACGAGGGTGAAGATGGGCAGGAAAGCGACGGCTATGACCAGTAGCGAGAAGAATACCGACGGGCCCACTTCCTGCAGGGCTTCCAGCCGCACGGTGTGGAAATCACCTTTGCGTCCTCCGCTTTGCCATAGCTCAAGCTTTTTATATGCGTTCTCAACTTCAACTATCGCTCCGTCTACCAATACTCCTATGGAGATGGCGATACCGGATAAAGACATGATATTGGACGAGATGTCCATGAAATACATGGGGATAAAAGCCAGGAAAACCGAAACCGGGATGGTCACTATCGGGATGACCGCCGAGGGCACATGCCAGAGGAAAATGAGTATGACCAGGCTGACTATAATCATTTCCTCGGTCAGTTGGCGTTTGAGGGTCGCTATGGCTTTGTATATCAGGTCGGAGCGATCGTAGGTGGTAACCAGTTCCACGCCTTTGGGCAGAGAGGGTTTTACCTGCTCCAGCTTTTCTTTTACCCTTTCTATTACGTTCAGCGCGTTTTCCTTATGGCGGATTATTACTATGGCTCCCACAGTGTCGCCCTCGCCGTCCAGGTCCGCTATGCCGCGGCGTATCTCGGGGCCGGTCTCCACCCTGGCGATGCTTTTGATAAGCACAGGCGTGCCGTTTGAGTCACGGGCCACCACTATGTTTTCTATATCCTCTACGGATCGCGCGTAGCCCTTGCCGCGTATCATGTATTCCGCGCCGGAAAATTCTATCAGCCGCCCGCCCACATCGCTGTTGCCGTCTTTGACGGCATTCAGCACCTTTTCAAGCGGGATATTGTAGGCGGCCATGGCGTTGGGGTTCAGGTTCACCTGGTACTGCTTCTGGAAACCGCCTATGGAAGCTACTTCGGCCACGCCCGGCACCGACTGCAGGTGATACTTAAGGTTCCAGTCCTGAAAGGAGCGTAATTCGGAAAGGTCGTGCCTGCCGCTTTTATCAACGAGGGCATACTGGAATACCCAGCCGACGCTGCTGGCATCGGGGCCTATCTCTGTTTTTACTCCTTCGGGCAGACGGCCCTGTATTTTATTGAGGTATTCAAGCACGCGGGCCCTGGCCCAATAGATATCGGTGCCGTCTTCAAAAATCACATAAACATAGGAGAAGCCGAAATCCGAAAATCCTCTTATGGTTTTAACTTTCGCGACTCCCAGCAGCGAGGTGATGATGGGGTAGGTGACCTGATCCTCCATGATATCGGGTGAGCGGTCCCAGCGCGAATAGACTATCACCTGTGTGTCGGAAAGGTCGGGGATGGCGTCCAGCGATATGTTTTTTACGCAATAGTAAGCCCCTACCATGGTTACCATGGTAAAAATAATTACCAACGCCTTATTGTGGGCGGAAAAAGCGATAATTTTTTTTATCATGGTTTTATCAGAAGGATTAGGGGTTAAGGATTAAGGATTAAGTTTCTTACCTCTTACCACTTAATCCTTACTACTTAGCTGTTATTCCGTCACCGTGGACTTGAGCCTGGATTCAGAGTCTATAAGGAAATTGGCGGAAGTCACCACTTTTTCCCCTGCCTTGAGGCCGGACAGTATCTCGGCGTAATCGTCGCCTTCAAAGCCGGTTTTAACTTCTCTCGGTTCAATGGAGCCCTCTTTTTTATCCACAAAAACCAGCTTGCGGGAGCCGGTATTGACCACGGCGCTGAGCGGCACCGTCAGGCGGGAATCCAGCGTCACTTTTATCTTTACCTCGGCGTACATTTCGGGTTTCAGCATATTGTCCGGATTTTCCACTTCGGCCCTGACCCGCAGCGTGCGCGTTTCGGCGGAAAGGATAGAGTCCACGGCCTTTATGGTCCCGCGGAAAACTTTTCCGGGATAAGCCGGCATCGCGGCTTCTATTTCCTGCCCCGGTTTTATGAGTCCTATCTCATACTCGTAGATTTGCGCGTAAAGCCAGGCCCTGGCGCCGGGCAGAAGCAGGTTTATGTGGGTCTCGCCGCTCCGTTGCAGTTCGTTTATCTGTTCGTCGGAAAGGCCCAGTTGCCTGAGGCGCAGTTCCGAAGCCCGGATCAGGGCCTCGGCCCTTTCGTGCACTTCCGGCCAGGCGCTGTTCTTTACTTTTTCCCTGGCTATAAGGGCTTCCTTATATTCCGAAATGGACTGGTAAAGGTTCGTGTCATAAGCCACCTTGCCGGAGCTTAACACGGTGTGGGTCAGCGTCCTGTAGGCGGCGCGCGCAGTCTTCACACCGATGAGCTGCCTTTTGGCTTCATCCATCTTTATCGGGGCCCTGCCGCCAACTTCTTTTGCTTCTCCCGCTTGTTCATAGACGGGCGCGTAATCCATGCCCATTTCGTCCTTCATGGGAGTTTTAGAGGTTATTGCCGGGTTCATGGGGCTACGGTAAAATTTTATCTTCCCCTGCGCCGATTGCGCGGCAGGGGCGGTCTCTTCGCTTTTAACCAGGTTCATGCCGCAGATGGGGCATCCGCCATCCGGCCTGTCTGAAACGTAGGTGGGATGCATAGGGCAATAGTAAGTTTCTTTATGTTGGGCGGTTCCAGCGCCCCCGTGCGTACGGAAATGTCTTATTCCCATGGGGATGGCGGCCAGCAGTAAAAGTCCAAAAACTGTCAAAGCGACTTTCTTCATGTTCATCTAATTTCTCCTGTCAACTGCTCAACCCTGGCGAGCCAGGTCTGGTAGTCCACTACATAGCGGTAATAGTCCATCCTGAAATCCAGCAGCGTGCGCTGCGCGTCCAGGAGGTCCATGAAATCGGTCTTTTCGGCCTGGTAGCCGCTTTGGGCTATTTTCAGGGCTTCCTCCGCCTGTGGTATCACGCTGCCCCGGTAAAGATCCAGCAGTCGCAGGCTGCTGCGCGCTTTTATGTCCGCTTCTCTCAGGGAGGAGGACAGCTCGTTGCGGGCGGCCCTATATTCAGCGTATGCCATTTCCTTGTCTGCGCCGGCTTCTCTCACCATCTCTTTCTGCTTTGAGAACCAGAGCGGCACGGTCAGACCCAGGGAGACGTCATAAGTATTGTTCATCTCCTGGCCGGGGGCTTTTCTTTTCCTGTAAAGCAACATAAAATCCGGCAGATAATCCGCTTTTGAAAGCGTGAGGCGGCGTTCTGCCTGGCTGACCTTAAAGGAATAGGCTTTCAAACCCGGATTGGAGATAAGCGCCCCGGCCCGCAGTTTTTCATAATCGGCGCCGGGCTGTGAAGGCTCCAGTTCCTGCGGCCCCGGCAGGGGAGACAGCGTCTCCCTGTCCATCAGAGCGTTCAGCATGGCTTTGGCGGTTTCCTTTTCCTGCGTAACCGTTACCAGCATGTTAAGGGTGCGGGAAAGTTCCACCTGGGCTTTTATCGCATCGCTTTGCGAAGCGTTCCCGACCGAATATTTGGCCTCGGCTATCTTTGAGAACCCGCGCAGTATATCTACCGTTTCGTTGTAGATAAGCTCGGCTTTGGAGGCCATATAATACTCATAAAAAAGCGCTTTGGCTTTGGCGGCCAGCTCCCTCTCCTTAGCCTCGTAAAGGACTGAATAAAAAGCGTACTCGTCTTTGGCGATATCCCTGCGCAGGAGAAGTTTGTAGGGGTTGTCAATCTCCTGGCTGATGGAGATATTTCTTTCGCCCGCGTCTCCCAGGAAACTCTTCCCGGAGGGAGTGAACATGCGCTCAAATTCTATTACCGGATCTTTAAGCAGGTAGGCCTGTTTTATCCGGCTTTTATAGGCCAGGGAAACGGCGGCCGCCGCCTTTAGGTCGGGGTTCCTTTCACGGACTTCGGCCAGCACATCTGCAAGGTTCAGCCTGGCGCCTGCGGCAACGCTGAGGGATGAGGGATGTGATTGTTCCTGTGCGCCCGCGGCGACGCAGACGACTGAAATCAATATTGCCGCAGTTGTGACTGTCTTCATAAATTATGATGCCTTACTTCGCCAGTTTCGACGCCATACTGTTCAAAACCGGCATGTGGTAAATGAAAACTCCGGTTATCACCAGCAGGTAGGCCAGCCCGGTCATTATAGCGGCTTTGGCCAGCTTCCGTCCGCGCGGGGTTATGGCGGGGTCCTTAAGGGTCAACACGCCGAAAGCTACCGCCATGGAAGCTTTCTCCACTCCGAACAAATGCACGAATGAGAGCGCGCCCATGGCGAGGGCCGCGGCGGCAAGTTTAGTGGACATCTTTTTCCTCCATGCTTTCCATATCTCCGGTTTTTCCGGGCACAGCCTGCTTCCTCATTTTCTCCATTTCGCAGTCTTTGCAGGGGCATAGGCTCTTCTTGCCGGCCTCGTGCATGCACAGGCACATGTATTTTGAGCATTCGCCGCAGAGGCGCGCCAGCGCCACGGGGTTTATTATGCTCGTCGGCTTAACCAGTTGCGCCACCACTTTGCGGGCCAGTTCCCGGCGGAGGCCGTTCTCCATTGCGTTGATGTTGAAGGCAAAGGTGAAAAGGTTAATCAGGATGAATGTTACCATTAGCGCCATGGCGGGCACCGGTACGCGCAGGAAGCGGCGCAAAGAGACGCCGTATCGGCTCATGGAGCGCGCGGCGGCAACCACCCTGGCGGCAAAAAACGGCGAGGGTTCGATAACGGGAAGTTGCTTTATGCCGGCATTCACTGCAAACATCAGCCGCAGTTCCCCTGCGCAGGGGGCGCATTCGGCTATGTGGGCTTCCAGCGCGGCCCGGCCTTTGGGGTCCAGCGCTCCGTCAATGTATGGGGAAAGGTTCTTTCCCATTTTTAAACAGTTATCAGGCATAATAGGACCTCTTGTTACATCAAACGCAAAATCAGCAAAAAACCTGCGGAATCAGATATCAAGAACCGTTGTTCTTTAACGAGCCGTAAGGCGGTTCTTCAGGTTTTGGCGGGCCCTGAACAGGAGGGATTCCACCGATGGCAGGGAAACTCCGAGTATCTCAGCGATCTCGGCGTAGGGGCGGTCTTCGTACACTTTAAGTATTATGGCTGCGCGCTGGTTTTCAGGCAGTTCCGCCAGGGCTGTCTCTACGGAGCGTTTGGTCTCCAGGCGTTCCCGCAGGAGGTCCGCCGGGAAATCGGCCGGGTCGGGAACCTGCCTGTTAAGTTTTTCCCCGGAGTCGCTCCCGGCGGCCTCGTCCAGGCTCACAAATAAGGCTCCGGCCGCCCTCACCGTCCTGCGCCTTATGCGGTCAATGCAGAGATTGTAGGCGATGCGGTAAAGATAGGTGGAAAATTTAGCCCGCTCCCGCAGGCTTCCGGCGGCGCCGGCTATTTTAAGAAATACTTCCTGGGCTATGTCCTCCGCTTCGGTCCTTTCAGGTATTATGCGGTATATGAAATTTAACAAAGGGCCGGAGTATTTTTCCACCAGGCGGGTGAAGGCTTCTTCGCTGCCTTCGTTGAATTGGGCCAGCAGGTCGAAGTCTTCCCGCCGTTTCCCGGAATTCTCTTCCTGCATGCTGACATTTTACTTTATTTCAATCTGCGCGGAATTTTATGCCGGATTGAAATCTATCAGGGGGCTTCGCCAAAAATTGTATCATAGGGTATTCCTTGTCGGAAACTGCTGTGAGGAGCCTTCAATGAAACCGTATTTTTTCAGGGTCATAATAACGGCGGCCTTCGCTTCTGCGCTGGGAGGCTGCGCTGCGACAAAGGTCATAATCACCCCGCCCCCCGAGCCGATCCCCGTAACATACGGCAGCGGCTTTGGCAAAGATCTTAACCCGCTGTTCAGCGATGCCTTTGACGACACGCGAGCCGTAGACGTGCTCTATGCCACGAACCGCGCGCAGGGAGAGGATATGAGCGGTTGCGACGATGACACATACAGGGTTGAACTTTCCACGCAGGTTTCATACGGCGTTTGCAGACTCAATGTGCCCAAGAAGCATAATGTCGGCGGTTTTGAAGTTGCGCCCAGTCCGCGCGCGGATCCGCACCGGTATTTTCGGGTGTTGGCGCATACGCCGCTGACACAGGAAACGCTGTTGCGGCAGTTGTCGCAGGGCAGGCCGGATATGCTGGTTTTTATTCACGGGTTTAACGTGAAGTTCGGGGATGCGGTATTGCGGGCGGCGCAGATAGCTTACGACCTGAAATTCCAGGGGCAGGTTGTTTTATTCAGCTGGCCGGCCGGCGCCGCGCCGGGCATGTTCGGCAATACGTTCATCAACCGCACCTATGACATGAATAAGGCCAATGCCGCGCACTCGGTGGCGCCGGCCGGGGATTTCTTTAAATTGCTGGC
The DNA here is from genome assembly GCA_964646805.1 of uncultured Elusimicrobiaceae bacterium. Classification (GTDB taxonomy): domain Bacteria; phylum Elusimicrobiota; class Elusimicrobia; order Elusimicrobiales; family UBA9959; genus UBA9959. The sequence continues at coordinate 18,749 of CAZYFL010000002.1, forward strand.
GGGGCTGGATAAAATTTCCCACGTTATGGTGCATTCAATGGGGCATCAGGTAGCCATTCCGGCTCTCGCGGCTGTTTCTTCCGAAACCGGCAGGCAGTTTATCGGCGAACTTGTTTTGAACGCCCCCGATATCCCCATAAGGGATTTCCTCGCGTCCGCGCCGGCGCTGAGAAAAGCGGCAAGACGCGTCACTGTTTATTGCTCTTACAACGACAATGCCATAGCCGCCTCCGAGGTCTATAACAAGGGTCGGCGCATGGGCGGCTGCGAACTGGCGGATGGGGTGGATATTATTAACGTGGGGGAAATTGACGCGCCTGCGCTGGGGATAGGCGGTCTGGGTCACGGCTACTACGCCTCGCGGCCGATACTTACCGACGTTTTCCAGCTGTTGCTCGGTTTGGACGCCGGCAACCGCCAGTTTATCCGCAAAAGCGAAACAAACAGCACCGAAAACTATTACCTGCGCCCCTGAGGAAGCGGTTGATCAAAGCTTACAACCCTTGAAGGGGTTATATCTATAGACTGTATCGCTCTTGAATTCACATCCTTCACTTCGGGTAAATCCGCCGCGACTTTCCCTGTCGTTGTCAGGTCATGCAGTTTCATCTTTATAAAAAAGAGGACGCGATCCAGAAAACCCAGTTCGGAGATGAAAGGCGAGAGGGCCGAGATTTTGGTCACGTCTTCGCCCCCTTCGGTCTGCTTGTAGGTCGCCATTGTGATGCAACCGGCGGGGCTGTACACGAAGTAGGGCATGGATGCGAAATCGGGATATTCTATGGGAGTATACGCGAAGTCCACCTTGCCGCGCACCAATATGCCTTCTATTTTTCTGGTCATGGCATTGAACACGGGGGAACCGGAGTTGGCGACGAAGGCATCGAGGTTCGCTGTGAAGTATCCGACCCTGGAGAAGTCGCGCACGGCGGCTCCTCCGGCGATCTTGAGAGGCAGGCCAAGGGGATAGCCTATAAGTACTATGCCGTCGCCATTCTTAAGGTCGGCTTTCCTGTTGATGGGTAAGGGTTTGTGGCCGGTTACCTTACGGTCAAGTTGCACCAAGGCGTAGTCGGCGCCCTGGGTCTGGCCGGCCGGATTGCCAGGGGCGGGTTTTTTGCCGCGGAAGCGTTTTATTACCCTGGAGCAACCGTACACTTCGGAGGCGGGCAGCGTAGTTACAGCCGCTTCGCCCTCTTTTTTTACGGCGTAACCGAACACAATTCTGGTTGCGGCGCACTCAGCCGCGTTCCTTATGCAGTGCCCGGCGGTCATCATCAGGTCCTCTCCCACCAGGGCGCCGGAGCAGAATGCGCCTGTGGGCTGTTCCCGGAATTTTTCGCCGGGACAGAGGTTGCTGCCGCCGTTGCGGGCCATGATGTAGTTGTCCAGGCTCACGGTCTTAAGTTTCACCTCCCCGGGGTTGAGTGTTTCAACGGAATGGGTTTTCCAAAGGGAAACTACCGAGTCGGAAAGGGTCTTCATGTCCTGGGCGGCGGCAAAGTAATCAAGACGGTTGTCCTCGCCGTATACGCTTTTGCCTTCCGCAAAAGAGAGCGCGGGTAGCATCAGCAGGGTTACCACGGCGATCAGGATTGTTTTTCCCATGTTTTTTATGACTCCTCCGGCTATGTTGTACAGCACAGATTGACGGCTGTCAACATCCAATAGGCCTATGTCCTGGAGCAGAAAGGGCCTATTCCACCATGGGCACTTCGGGCAATAAAAGAGATTACGGCTGTAAAAATCCAATTACAGCGATAAACGGCGGGGTTACTCTCCATCGCCGACATCGTCTTCAAATCGCTGTAATCTTTTCGTTATATCCAGCCGAGGTACAGTTTTACGCTATGTGCGTCTACAGCGCGGAGGGCTATATAGGAGATAATAAGGAGAAGGGCGGCGACCGTCCACCGCACGGCGGCTCCGGGAGATTTCCCGGGCATGGGCCAGGTTATTTCCTCCCAGGTTTTGCCGGCGCGCAGGTATGAGGCCAGGCTGTATAGCGAGTAAGCGGCAAGCGCCAATATGGGGAAGCCGCCATAGACCGCCGCAGGCATGTCTGAAAGAGGGCCGGGCAGATTATATTCCCAGGCGGCTCCGGCGGCCTTGTTCCACCAGTTCCAGAGTAGTCCGCAGATCAGGCCGGCGGCCGTCAGTCGCAGGGTTTTTCCCGGCAGACCCCCCTCCCATTCGCGCAGGAGTGAAGGCAGTCCCAGCCGCAAATTGAGGGGTTCTACCAGGAAAAAGGCCGCAGGCAGGACCATCGGCCAGAAAAATTTCGGGGCGGCCAGCGCAAGGCAGAGTAAAACAGCGCCCGCAGCGTAAAAAACTTTCAGGATCCCCGGCCTTATTTTGAATATTTTTGATTTAAGCCCGCGGAAAAGACCGAAGGCCTGAAACATTTCAGCCATGACAAAAAGCGAGGGCAGGACTGAAGCCCAGGCGAGGGCGCGGCCGGTCCAGCGCGTTGAAAGGGCTGAGGGCTGATTCAGGTAATGCCAGGCCCCGAGGCGCAGGTTAAGCAACTCTAAAAAGCCCGCCATCGCCAGCGACCATGCCGCCAGGACCAATAATTCCGGCGTGCGGGAGATTAGCAGGGAGTTCCCTTTGAACCGGTAAGTCAGATTGTCCGTCAGGAGGACTGAACTCCAGACGGCGAAAACAAAAAACTGGTTATTAAGCGGCTCAATGCCGGCGTACCTGCCGCTGTATCCCAGGAAGGTGAGAAAGACGCCCAGGTAAAGCGCGAATCTGGCTTTTGAATCTTCGTCGAACATTGTTAGTCCCCCTTCTCAATCAGATCCGCCAGGGCCGCGGCGGCCTCAAGGCCGCGGGGAATCCCCGCTTTTTCAAGTCTGGCTGCCATCTCCGCCGCCTTGTCAGGGTTGTCCATAAAGTTCCTGAGCGCCGCGGCGAGTTCTGCGTCAAGGTCGGGGCCTTCTTCAAGGCACAGCGCGGCTCCGCTCTCTGAGAGCGCCAGCGCGTTCGCCTTCTGGTGCCCGCCGGCGGAAGAGGGCAGCGGTACCAGTATGGCGGGCTTTCTCAACTGTGCCAGCTCTGCTACCGTGCCGGCTCCCGCACGGGAAATAACCAGATCCGCCGCGGCGTACAGGGTGGGCATGTCTTCCCTGTAGTCAAAAATTTCCAGGCCCGGCGCGCCCTCAAGGCCGGCTGCGGAGTAGGCGGACTTTACCGCTTCAAAATTTTTACCGCCGGTAAGGTGCACCGCCTGCAGATCCCCTTTAAGCGCTTTGGCGGCGCTGATAAAAGCGGCGTTGAGGCGGCGGGCGCCCTGGCTGCCCCCGAAAACCAGCGCCGTGAACTTCTCAGTGTCAAGACCCAGCGCCCGGCGCGCCGCGGCCCTCGCCGGCGCGCCGCGGAAGGTTTCCCTTATAGGCGTGCCCGACAGCACGGATTTGCTCTTAAAGGAATTATACTTTACCGGCAGGCCGAGGGCGGCCCTGCGGCAGAAAAAACCGGTCAGGTAATTGCCAAGTCCGAATTTGGCGTTGGATTCATGCAGATAAACGGGCACCCCGGCCATGCGCGCCGCCAGCGCGGCGGGGAACGCCACATAGCTGCCGGTGCCTATCAGGACGCAGGGTCTGAAGTCTTTCATTATCCTCAGGGCCAGCGCAAGGGATTTGAAAAACTTAAAAAGGAAAACCGCGTATGCTAAGGGATTAAGGCTGCGCGGCAGTGAGACCATGTCAAGTTCGGCGTAAGGGAAGTCAGCCTCTTCCAGGGCGGGGAGCGCTATATCCTCTTTCTTTACCAGGAAAAGGGACTGCCAGCCGCGGGCGCGCAGTTCAACCGCCAGCGCGAAGCCTGGGTAAAAATGCCCGCCGGTACCTCCGGAGGCTATAAGGGCGCGCTTTTTTTCTAGCATTTCCGGCCGCTTCTGTGCGCTGAAACATTTAATATTATTCCGACCATTATCATTGATGCCAGTATTGATGAGCCGCCGTAGGAGAAGAATGGAAGCGGTATACCCTTGGTCGGGATAAGGCCTATCGTCATGGCCAGGTTGAAGTAGGCCTGCAGGGTTATCACCAGCGTGAGCCCGAAGGCGGCCAGCGCGGTATAGAGGCTGGGGGCGTTGCGGGCTATTCGCGCTCCTTTTAGCAGTAGCGCGGTAAAAAGGCTCGCTATAAAAAGCCCGCCGATAAGGCCCAGTTCCTCGGCCACCACAGGAAAAATAAAGTCCGTATGCGGCTCGGGCAGGTACATCAGCTTCAGCTTTGAGGCTCCGATGCCCTTTCCGAACCAGCCCCCAGAGCCAACTGCCAGCAACGACTGCGTCAGCTGGTAGCCGGCGCCGGAGGCATCGTCCCAGGGCGAGAGGAAATTCCTGAAGCGCGCCAGTCGGTACGGGTGGCGCAGTATCTCCATGATAAAGACAGGGATGGCCAGCGCGACGGGGGCCAGCAGGTAGCGCATTTTCACGCCGGCGGAGAAACAGATGCCCAGCGTCACTGCGAACAGCAGCGAGGGCGTACCTAGGTCCGGTTCGGCGGCTATCAGCCCCAGTGTTATTATCGTCACCCCCAGCGGCTTCAGCAGCTCCCGCCAGTCGGACTGTATGCGGCTTATGCTGCGGTCAAAGAAATCCGCCAGGTAAAGCGCAAGTACCACCTTTGCGAATTCACTCATCTGGAGGTTCATAAATCCCAGCGATATCCAGCGGCGCACGTTGGCTACCGGCGGCATGAACAGGGTTATGACCAGCAGGACGATTGTCGCTATAACCAGGGGTTTTATGCAGGGGCGTATTTTTTCCAGGTCTATTTTTGCCGCGGCAGTCATAAGGCCCAGGCCGAACAGAATATATAACGCCTGCTTCCTGGCGTAAAAAAGCGAGTCCAGCCCCTTGTTGGCGGCATAAAGCGCGCTGGCCGAAAAAAGAGACACCAGCCCCAGCATCAGCAGTATGGCGACAATGAAGAAAACCGGGTAGTCCATGTGCTTCAGGCTGCGGTTAGCCAGCGTGTTGTAAGCGGGTTTTTGACGTTTTGAGGCGAAATCCATATATCACTCCGGCAGTCCGGCTGGGCGTAAGTCAGACAATGCAAAAATCATTTCAACTTCTTTACGAAAGCTTTGAATTGGCGGCCGCGGTCTTCAAAGTCCCTGAATTGGTCGAAGGAGGCGCAGGCCGGCGAGAACAGCGCTACGTCGCCCGGCGCCGCTGTTTCAAATATGGCGCGGCAGGCGTTCTCCATGGTGACAGAAGTTATTATGGGGCAGCCGCCGGCCAGTTTTTTTTCTATCTTCAGCGCGGCGGAGCCGATGGTCAGAACGGCCTTTACGTTTTTGCGGATAAGCGGCAGCAACGGGGCGTAAGGATTGCCCTTGTCCAGGCCACCCAATATAAGCCAGATGTTTTTCCCGCGGCCCAGCGCTTTAAGCGCCGCCAGGGTTGATTCCACGTTTGTCGCCTTTGAATCGTTTATAAAGGAAATCCCGCGGATTCTGCCGGCGGGTTCTATGCGGTGTTCCACTCCCCTGAAAGCCGTAAAAACTTTCTTTAGCACTGCGGGCTTCACCCCGCAGTGCAACGCCATCAACCCGGCGCACATGGCGTTCTCAAGGTTGTGGGCGCCGGGCAGAGCCGGTGGCTTTACGGAGATGGCGGACTCCCCTGTCTTAAAAAACAGCTTTCCTGCTGCTGTCCAGGCGGCGAGCTTCCCCCCCGAACGCTTTGAAGAAAAGAAAAAAACTTTTGACGGGCAGGTCTTAGCCAGGCGGCGGCAATAAGCATCCTCGTAGTTAAAAACGCAACAGTCTGACGGGTACTGAAACTTAAACACCTTTTCTTTGGCTTTCACGTAAGCAGCCATGCTGCCGTGGTGGCGCAGGTGGTCCGGTGTGATATTCAAAACGCAGGCGGCATCCGGCTTTAGCCGTACGCTGTCCTCCAGCTGGTAACTGGAAACTTCCATAACTACGGCATCGCGTGGACGGGCTTTGGGGACCGCTTCCGCCGCGGGAATGCCGACATTGCCGCAGACCAGTGCGCGTCCGCCCGAAGCGGAGAGCGCCGCGCTCATTATTTTCCCCAGCAGCGCCGTGGTGGTAGTCTTGCCGTTGGTGCCGGTTACGGCCAACAGTTTACCCGCCTTTGAAAAAGCCAGGGCAATTTCAATCTCGCTGAAAATCGGTATTTTCTTTTTTTTGAGGGCAGCTATAAGCGGACTGAAATGAGACATGCCCGGACTTTTTACCGCGAAGCTGCTGTTAAAAACCGCTTTGCCGTGGCCACCTGTTTCAACCTTGACGGAGCGGGAGAGGCTTTTAAGTTTTTCCTTCACGGCTTCGGCTTTTTTTTCCTCGGTGAGCAGAACTTTAAAGCCTTTGGCGGCCAGCAGATTGGCGCACGCCGTTCCGGACCTGCCTGCGCCTATCACCAGAGCTTTTTTACCCTTAAAATTTACGGGATTAAACATAACTCAGCGTATCTTCAGCGATGCCAACGCCGCCAGCGCCAGCATGATGCCCGCTATCCAGAACCTGATCGTCACTTTTGATTCGGCTAGCCCCTTCAATTCAAAATGATGATGTATGGGCGCCATCAGGAAAAGCCGCTTCTTATTTCGCAGTTTGTAGGAGCTCATCTGTAGTATCACTGAAAGGGTTTCAAGCAGGAATATTCCGCCGGCTATCGGCAGCAGCAGCTCCTGTTTTACCGCTATGGCGGCGACGCCTATTGTCCCGCCCAGAAAAAGGGAACTGGTGTCGCCCATGAAGACCTCCGCCGGGTAGGCGTTGTACCAGAGGAAGCCAAGGCAGGAGCCTATCATGGCCGCCAGGAAAACCGTCATCTCGCCGGCGCCCTCAACGTATATTATCTTAAGGTACGAGGCTATCTTCACATTGCCGGCCGAATAGGCCAGTATGGCGAAGGTGAGCGCGGTGAAGACTATTGAGCCGGCCGCAAGCCCGTCCAGGCCGTCGGTGAGATTGACGGCGTTGGAGGAGCCTATTATTACCAGCATGGCGAGGGCCGCGTAAAGGAAGCCCAGGTTAAGATAAAGTTCCTTGGCGTAAGGGATGGAGAGACAGTTGGCGTAGTGCGCGTTTGGCGGGTTCGCGGCCAGATAGCCCGCCACGCACATGGCGGCAAAAATCTGCAACGAGAACTTGAAGGCGGAAGATGCTCCTTTTGGATTTCTCCTGACCAGCTTGGTATAATCGTCCAGCCAACCGGCGAAGGCCAGCACCACGGTGGTGAAAAGGAGCAGCAGTATGAACCGGTTGTCCATACGGGCCCAAAGACAGGTGCTAATTACCAGCGTCAGGAAGATCAGCAGGCCGCCCATGGTGGTGGTGCCCTGTTTGGCCAGGTGGGTCTGCGGGCCGTCGGAGCGTTGCACCTGGCCTATCTTATAGCTGCGCAGCCTGGCTATGAGCCATGGGCCGAACAGCAGGCTTAAAAGAAACGAGGTCATCACCGCCCCGCCGGCTCTGAAAGTGATGTACTGGAAAACATTGAGCGGGCTGAAGAAGTCCGTTAAGTAATGCGCGTAGTAAAACATAGTTTCCCTGGTGAAAAATAACTACTCAGGCAGCCAGTAGTCAGAATTCAGGAGTCAGAATCGTGAAGAGGTCGGCAAACTGTCGGATCCCTGTTCTCAGACTATTCTGAATTCTGACTCCTGTATTCTCAGGCAGTATCCCTAATGCCCCTCTATGTGGATTATCGGCCTGTCGGTAATTTTCTCTCCCCTGAGTTCCTTGCCGAGGAAACTATGTTTGCGGCTGTATGCGAAGTAAATTACCAGCCCGATCGCGAGCCAGGCCAAAAGCCGCCACCAGTTTGCCGCGGGCAAAGAGGCCATGAGCAGCATGCAGCATCCGATTCCGAGCAGGGGGACCAGCGGCACCCACGGGCAGCGGAACGGCCTTTCCGCATGAGGATCCAGTTTCCTCATTATAAGCACCGCGCCGCAAACCATAACGAAGGCGAACAATGTGCCGATATTCGTCAGGTGCAGCAGGGCGTCTATCGGGAGCAGGCCGGCCAGGATGGAGACGAAAACGCCGATAGCCATCGTGCTTTTCCAGGGGGTGCGGAATTTCGGATGGACATCCGCAAAGAATTTTGCCGGGATAAGCCCGTCGCGAGCCATTGCCAGGAAGACACGGGGCCCGCTTAG
>CAZYFL010000003.1:0-7774 GCA_964646805.1 uncultured Elusimicrobiaceae bacterium
TGGTGGAGCCTTTTTCATCGCCGACGTTCTCATTCCCGACTCCTGACTCCTGACTACTGGCTACCTGAGCAGTTACATAAAAACCAGCTTAGGCTGAGGGTCCCCGCCTACCGGCAGGCAGGCAGAACAATCCCGTGCCCGGCCCTCCTAAATCATCAGAGTCTCCGTCTACTATTTCCGTACAGACCTGTTTACCGCTATTCTTTCAAAGATGCCTTCGGTGTGTTCTTCGGCGTCTTTGGTTATTTGCTGTCCGGCGAATTTCAGGAAGACATCGTCGAGAGTTACGCGCCGCACTTCCACTTCCTCTATTTTTCCTCCGGCGTTAAGCAAAGCCTGCAGGTTGGCGCCGGAATTTGTAATGCCTATCTTGTAATGGTTGTTCTCGCGCTCAACGCTGTTTACGAAAGGCAGGGCTTTTAGCGCGGTCTCGTTAATTTCTCCCTTCAGGAAGACCAGGTCCTGGCCCACCTTTTTCTTCAGCGCAGCCGGGGTGTCCAGCTCTATTATTTTCCCGCGGTTGATTATGCCTATGCGGTCGGCCAGGGTGTCGGCCTCTTCCATATAGTGCGTAGTCAGGATGATGGTAGTGTTGTGGGTTTCTTTAAGCTCTCGTATATAGCTCCACACGGCTTTGCGGCTGGAAGGGTCCAGGCCCAGCGTCGGCTCGTCGAGGAAAAGTATTTTAGGGCCGTGTATGAGGCCGCGCGCTATTTCAAGGCGGCGGCGCATTCCGCCGGAATAAGTTTTAACAAAACTGTCGGCCCGGTCCGAAAGGTTCACCAGGGCCAGCATCTTGTCAATTTTGGGGTTTATCTCCCCGCGGGGCATGCCGTAGAGCATGGAATGCAGGTAAAGATTTTCCCGCGCGGTGAGCAGGTCGTCCACGCTGGGTTCCTGGAAAACTATGCCTATATTTTTTCTGACTTCAAGCGGCTGCGCGTTTATATCGTGCCCTGCCACCAGGGCGGTGCCGGAGGTGGGATGTACCAGCGTGGCCAGCATGCTTATCAGGGTGGTTTTGCCGGCGCCGTTGGGTCCCAGCAGGCCGAACACTTCCCCTTCCGGTATTTCCAGCGACACGCCGTCCACGGCGGTTACCTCGGAATAGCGCTTTACCAGGTTCTCGGTCTTAATGGCGGGCATAAGAAGTTGCATGCGCCCTTAAAGGTTCTTTTTAAAAAAGGCTGTGAGGCGCCTTTCATATTCGCTGCCGGCGCGGCCCCAGTTATCTCCGTGTCCCGCCCCCTTAACTATCCAAAGCTCAGCCGACGGGTTTGCGGCTTTTATGGCCAGTGAATTCCCGACCGGCACCTGCGTGTCGGCGTCGCCGTGCACCAACAGCACGGGTGCGGTGAAGGCGGCGGCGTTTTTAACGGGGTTTATGGAGTTCATGTCAACGCCCAGCAGGATACGGCTCCAGGCCTTCATCAGCGCCAGCAAAGGCTTGCGCCATATTCCCCAGGGCCGGAAGACATAGTCCAGCTCTCCGGCCAGTTCAGCGAAGGGCGCGTCCAGCGCCCGTGCCTTTAACGAGGGGTTCCGGGAAAGCAGCGCCGTTGCGCCGCCCACGGAAAAACCGAATATTCCTATCCCGCCTGTATAGCCTCGGACTTCAAGAAATTTTACCGCCGCGTCTATGTCGCGCACTTCCCTGGCTCCGCCGGTGAAAAAGAATCCTCCGCTTTTGCCGGTGGTCCTGAAATCGAAATAGAGCAGATTGAACTCCCTGGCCAGGAAAACCGTAACTCCCAGCACATCCCCCTTGTCCATAGGGTAGCCGTGGCAGATTATAACCGCTTTTTTTGAGGTCTTATGCGGGATAAACCAGGCGTCAAGTTTTATGCCGTCGGCGGTTTCCAGCTTTAACTCCTCCGCCGTCAACCTGAAGTTTTTCGGGTGGGAGGGGTTTATGAACCTCTTCGGATGGACGTAAAGCCAGAAGACGATAAAAGAAAGTATGGCGCAAATCAACGCCGGGTAGAAAAGAAGGCGCCAGCCGATTTTGAACATTAGCGAGTCCATATCAAAGGCCTGCCTTCCTGCCGGCAGGAAGGTGGCTGGCAAATGGCCAGTTTTCCAGTTCCGTTATAAACTTATAGTCGGTGAGGTCGAACTGTATAGGGGTAACCGAGATATAGCCGGCGCGCAACGCGTTCAGGTCGCTGGCTTGGTCCGCGTCCCTGGGTCTAAAATCCCCAGTCATCCAGTAGTAAGTGTTGCCGTGCGGGTCCGTGCGCTTGTCAAACCAGTCATTAAAGGAGGTCCTGCTCTGGTTGGTTACCCGTATCCCCTTCAGCTTCCCGGGAGGGACATTGGGCAGGTTTACATTAAGCAGCGTCCCCTGCGGCAGTCTGCACTTTTTCATCAGACCGGCCAGCTTCAGGGAGAAAGCCGCCGCTGCGTTGAAATCCGGCTTGGTGAAAGTGTCTAGGGAAACAGCCAGAGAAGGGATGCCCAGCAGGGCGCCCTCGGTGGCGCCTGAAACCGTGCCGGAGTACAGGATATTGTAACCCAGGTTGCCTCCGAGGTTTATGCCGGAGACCACAAGGTCGGGGCGCTTCTTCATTATGGATTTTATTCCCAATTTCACGCAGTCCGCCGGGGTGCCGCTGGCGGCGTAGCCGAAAAATTTACCATTGCGCCTGGCTGGGGAAACCCTGAGCGGGTCCGCTATGGTTATGGCGTGTCCCACGGCGCTGCGCTGCGTGTCCGGCGCCACCACGGTGACATTGCCCGCCTTTTTAAGCGCGGTAGCCAGGGCGTAAATGCCCTCCGCGTAAATTCCGTCATCGTTCGTTATCAGGATTTCCATGCAGGACAATTATAGTAATAAATGAGAACCGCCGTCCGTCTTAAACGGACGGCGGCAGCCTTGAACGCTATTTCCGGATAAAACACAGCCGAAAACCAGGCTATTCCGTGCATACCGGCGCGTTAGAGCGGTCTTATTTGGCTTCTGCCTTTTTTTCTCCTTCAGGCGCTCCGGCTTTCGGGGCGGCGGCCTTCGCCCTAGCCCCGGCGAAATCCCCGGCCTTCACATAGGTGAGCCCGGCCGGCCGTATGTGGCGCGTGAAAGCGTCCTGTATCTGTTTCGGCGTCAGCGCTTCCACCTTCTTATCCTCGCTGCCGTACCAGGCCATAGTGCGCCCCAGGTACTCGTTGGAGGAGAGCCGGGAAGCGAGTTGGTTGTCCTGCGCGCGCCCCATTTTCCGCCGCTGCAGCCAGCCGCTCTTCGCCTCTCTCACCTCGTCGCCGGTGAAGCCGCCGGAGATGACGCGGTCCAGCTCTTCGCGGAAGGCTTTTTCCAGCTTTTCGGCGTTCCCGGGGTTGAAGATGGCGTAAGCCGTGAAATTCGCAACCTCATCCTCCGCGTCGACCCCGAGGTAACAGCCGACGCCGTAGCTCAGGCCCTCCTTCTGGCGTATGCGCACGGCCAGGCGGGAGTTCAGGAACCCCCCGCCGGTCATGAAGTTCGCCAGTGCCAGCGCCGGATAATCAGGGTTGTCATCGCGCATAGGGAAGTTCAGCCCCAGCATCATGTTGGCGTTGGCCTTATCCGGGGCCTCAAGGGAAATATTTACCGGCTCTACCGGCTTATACTTTTTCTCAAGGCGTTTGAAGGGCTTCGCGCTCACCCAGCCGTCGAACAGTTCCCCCGCGAGCGACTTTACCGCCTCCGGGTCAAAGTCGCCGACGAGGGCGAGCTGCCCGGAAGAAGCGCCGTAGAAGTTTTTATGAAAGTCCTTCAGCGCGGCCAGGTCCGCGGCCTTCACCCTGTCTATCTCCTCTTGCGGGGTAGCGGTATAACGCGGGTCCTCGGGCGGGTACGGCCGGAGGTGCCGCTCAAAGGCGTTATCGGCAATGGCTTCCGGCTGTTTGCGGTTCTCTTCTATAGAGGCAAGACTCTCCTGCTGCAGGATCACGAACTCGTTCTCAGGGAAGGAGGGCTCGCGGAGGATCTCCGCGGCTAGCCGCAGCGCCGCTGGGAGGTTCTCGCGGTCCGTCTCCAGCAACGCCCAGCCTCCGCTTATGCTGGCCCGTGTCTTAAGCCGGTCAAACTCGTCCGCTATCTGCTGGCGGGTATGGCGCAGCGTGCCGCGCATCAGCATGGCGCCGGCCAGCCAGGGCACGGCGCCAAGCCCTTTCAGACTTTCCTCCGAGCCCATATTCAACGAAAGTGTCACGTTCACCGAAGAGCCGCGGGTTTTCTTGGGCAGCAGCGCCAGCTTGAGGCCGTCCTTCAGCGCGGCGCGTATGGTGCGGCGGTCTATATTCTCCGGGGACGGGTCAAAAGCCTCACCCGCCGCCAGGGTCGCGCCGCCCTTAAAGTCCCTGAGCAGCGCGGGCACGTCGGGCGCCGGCGGTATCTCGGCGCGGTCCGGCTTCTCCGTCGGGTAGAACAGGCCGGTGGTGCGGTTGCCGGGTTTCAGGTATTGCGCGGCCACGCGCTTCACATCCGCCGCTGTAACGGTTTTCAGACAGTCGCGCAGCAGGAAGAACAGTCGCCAGTCCCCTTCGGCCATGAACTCCGACAGCCTTATGCCGAGGCGGTCCGGAGAGCGCAGCGCGAGATCTATTCCCTTGAGCAGGGCCGTGCGGGCTCTTTCCACGTCGGCGCCGCTGAATTCTCCGGCGGCCGCTTCCTCCGGCAGTCGCAGCACCAGGTCGCGGGCTTCCTCCAGCGAATTTTCGGTGCGTACCGTGGCGCCGAACATCAACAGGCCGCCCTCGCGCATTGAATAGTTGAAGCCGTAGGCGGAAGCCGCCTTTTTCGGCTCTACAAGGGCCTTGTACAGGTGGCCGGAAGGCGTGTCCCCGAGTATGTAGGCGAGCACGTCCAGCGCCGGGCTGTCCTCGTGGGAGGACGCCGGCACGTGGTAAGCCGTCATCACCGCCTGGGTATCTCCGGTGCGCCGCAGCGTCACTAGGCGCTCCCCGTCCTGCGCCGGGTCCTGCGTATAGGTCTTTTGGATCGCGCGGGCCGGCCGGGGAATGCCGCCGAACTTTTTCTTTACTAGGGGAAGGACTTTCTCCGGCGAGAAATCGCCGGCGATGAGCAGCACGGCGTTGTCGGGCTGGTACCAGTTCCTGTAAAAGGTCTGCAGGCGGTCTATAGAGACGTTCTCTATGTCGGCGCGGGAGCCTATCACGCTTTTGCCGTAGTTGTGCCAGAGGAAGGCGGTGGACATCACTCGCTGCATAAGGATGCCCTCCGGGTTATTTTCTCCGGACTCAAACTCGTTGCGCACCACGGTCATTTCGGAGTCCAGGTCTTTCCTAGCTATGAAGCTGTTCACCATCCGGTCCGCCTCCATGTCCAGCGCCCAGTCGAGGTTCTCGGAGGTGCTGGAGAAGGTTTCGTAATAATTGGTGCGATCCGGGCTGGTGCTGCCGTTGGGACTGGCGCCGTGGGCGGTGAGCTCCTGCGGGATGTTCTTATGCCTTGGCGTTCCCTTGAAGACCAGGTGCTCGAGCAGGTGGGCCATACCGGTCTCGCCGTAATTTTCGTGGCGCGAGCCCACCAAGTAGGTGACGTTCACCGTTATGGTCGGCTTAGTCGAGTCCGGAAAAAGCAGCACTTTCAGGCCGTTGTCCAGGCCGTACTCTTCAATGCCCTCTACGGCGGCGCCTTTCGTCACTCCGGGCGGCAGCGCCGGCCCGGTCGCGGCGGAAGCGAAGACCTGGGTTAAAGCCGCGGCCAGAATAAATATGAGAATCCTGTTTTTCATAAAACCTCCAGTATTTGGCGAGACTCGCGCTGTTGAATTTTTCCACCGCCTGAAACTCCGGCCGCAGAAAAATGCGGAAACCAGGCTGCTATCACTACTATAATACAAAAAGCCGGTGCATTTTTTCCGCTAAGGCCTGGCGAATTTGCACTTTGCTCGGATTCTTCTTACCATTTCCCATGCAATGTCCACCTCACACGTCGGCTTTGATCTCTGCGTAAAAGACGCTATTCTTTCCCTGTGCCAGTAGCCGGGAGAAAACCGATTTCCCGGCCCGGCGCATGCCGGTTATCAATAGTATGTTCGGATGGCGCAAACGCGCGGCAGCGGCTTTTAATCCGGTCCGCATAATTATTTTTTCGGTTTTGAACTTAAGTTCCGAAAGTTCTTTCTGGTCAACGACTATATTTTTCAGAGTCTCTTTATTCATAATGCATATAACAGCATATTATTGGTATTAATAACGCATATAACTGTCTCTTTTAATCAGAGCCAGTTGCCGATTCTGCGTTATTATTTCCAGAAACTTGCCCTGCTGACGGTCAATCAAGATCAAGCCTAGTGCCGATGTATGTCCGATGAAATCCGGCGGAAAACCTGCGAATATTGAACAATATCGGTTCGAACTTTATAATACCATCGTAATACTATGGGCGTAAGCCCATAGATGGAAGTATCCACCGAAGGCGGAGGGGCGTTGTATCTCCGGACAATGCTTTAACATTGGATAATTGTAGGAATTCTGCCCCGGCGTCTTTGAGTGTACCAGCCGTGGCGTTGGCCATTGCATTTTCAGGAATATCTGCTATACTATAAGTAGCTACTTAAGAAGCTACTTTGGAGGCAATATGACTTTTTCTCAAATGCTGCGGGCGCCGCATATAGGCGTAAAAGAACTTAAGAATAATTTATCCAGGCTATTCAAAACCCATAAGCCGATCATTGCCACGGATAGAGGACAGCCGGCCTATGTCCTTGTCCCCTATGCGGACATGGTGGAGATGATGGAATTAATGGAAGAGGCTAAAGACGCCGGCCTAGTCGCTGAAATCAAAGCGGCTCGTCAGGCGTACGCCAAGGGCGGTTGGTCGCCTGTGGCGGATATGTGGAAAAAACTGGGTGCATAGTCCCATGCATAAATATTCCGTAGGTTTTCCCAGTCAAGCTGTGGAGAAGCATTTTCTGAAGGAGCTTTCCCATCTTGATAAGCCTACTCTTGTCCGTATCCGGCAAGGCATTGATGGTTTAGCAGATAACCCCCGCCCGGAAGGAAAGAAGATAAAATCCTTGCGTCCACCATTGGCCATTTATTCATTGGCGGCAACACATCGTCTGCGCGTAGGCGATTATCGCATTTATCCTTGACTCCCCTCCGGGAAGGAATGTATCAACCTCTATCATGGAGGTGGATATGCCTTACTGGAAAAAGATGATAGACGAGATGACACCGGAGGAGAGGTTCAACCGGGTGGTAGTTCTGCTTCGCCGTGTCTGTGCTTGTCACGGCTACGCAGGAACGGATGCTTCGGTGCGGCTTCTGAATAAGCAAAGGGCGGCGACAGAGGGTTCCGAGAAAACACCGGAGTCAGAATCACAGGAAAAACAACGACTGAACTTCACATCGACAGAGGTGCCAATGGAGCCGCCGCGCCGGGGGAGAGTTCCGTTCGGGCAGTGAAGGTATTGGTTATTTCGGTAGCAAATGTTTTTTCAGGAAAGCGAAGCCAGAGCCTGATTTTAGATATTTCTCGAAAGCGTTGGCTGATCTTTCATCGGAAAAGGCCACATGGGTTTCTATTTTCCAGGGAGCGTAGGTTTTGGTGTACTGAGACTCGCCTCTGTTGTGTTCGGATAGACGCTTCTCTAAATTAGATGTCTTGCCGATATAAATTTTGGTGGGGTCTTGCAGGCTGGTTAGGATGTAGACGAAAAACATTTTTTATTCTCTGCTACGCTGTGTGCTTAACGTCACAGCTTCGCAGGAGCTTCTGCTACGCTGTGTGCTTAACGTCACAGCTTCGCAGGAGCTTCTGCTACGCTGT
>CAZYFL010000003.1:7874-25610 GCA_964646805.1 uncultured Elusimicrobiaceae bacterium
GTGCTTAACGTCACAGCTTCGCAGGAGCTTCTGCTTCGCGCTGTCTTGAACCTGTTCCTGCGAAGCGCTGACCTGTTACGTACAGCGCGAAGCAGAAGGGTGGCTGACGGGGATTGAACCCGCGACCTCTCGGGCCACAGCCGAGCGCTCTAACCACTGAGCTACAACCACCATAATTTTATTTTAGTTTTTTATGAGATGGAAAACAAATGTATAATCAGAGCGGGAGGGCTTTATGATACGAAAACCGGCTGTTGCGGGTCGTTTTTACGAGGCGCAACCTGAGAAACTGCGCGCGGAGATTTCCGGTTTCATTAAAACCGCCGCGCTTCCCGCCGGGAGCGTGGCGGGCTTCCTGTCGCCGCACGCCGGCTACGCTTACTCCGGGGCTGCCGCCGGCATCGCCTTCTCCCCCCTTAAAGATATTTCCTTTGACACGCTTGTAATAATGGCTACCGGCCACGCCATGTCCCTTTCAAAAGGAGCGCTGCTTGCCGGGGGGTTTTTTGAAACCCCGCTCGGCGCGGTTGAAATTGATTCCGCTTTCTGCGCCGACCTGCTGAGAGAAAAAAAACTTTTTGAAAACCTGCCGCGCGCCCACGAGACCGAGCATGCCGTGGAAGTGCAACTGCCTTTCCTGCAGGCGCTTAAGGGCGAAACGGTTAAAATAGTCCCGATACTCTTTAATTCAGCGGACGCGGCCCTGCTTGAGGAAGCCGGCCGCGCCATAGGCCGCGCTATGAAAAGAGGAAAAGCCATGTTCTGTGTTTCTTCCGATCTGTCCCATTACCCGCCGGGCAATGTCGCTGAAATGTCGGACCGTTCCGTGCTGCTGGCGTTGCGCCAGGCCATGCGCAACTCCAGTCCCGGCTACTTTGATCTGGCGAACCGGCTACTGCTCTCCAAGTCATCCCGATATATGGACACCACCGCCTGCGGCCAGGCCGCCATGACGGCGGGCGTCGCCGCCGCGCTTGAGCTGGGTTGTAATGATTTTGAGTTGGCCCTTTATACACACTCCGGAAAAGTTTCGGGTGACGACAGCGCCGTGGTGGGCTACGGCGCAGGTTATTTTACAGAAGTATCCCCGAAGCCGGCTGAGGCGCTTGAATTGCCGACCGCCATGAAAGACGAGCTGCTGGCGCTGGCGCGCAAAAGTATAGGCGCTGGGTTTAAGGCGGGTAAAACCCAGGGGCAGCCTTTAAGCCCCAGGCCGGAATTCAACCAGCCGGCCGCAATCTTTGTTACCCTTACGTTGGGAGGCAACCTGCGCGGCTGCATAGGCAGCCTTGAGCCGCGCGGCACTCTCGCCGACATGGTAGTCTCTTACGCGGGAGCCGCGGCTTTTGAGGATTCCAGGTTTGAACGGGTTTCAGAGGCGGAAATAAAGGGAATTAAGATAGAGGTCTCGGTTCTTTCGCCGCTGGAGCTTGTTAAAGGGCCGGAAGCTGTAAAAACCGGCCTGCACGGGGTTTATGTTAAAAGCGGCCGCCGTTCAGGCACTTACCTGCCCCAGGTCTGGGAGCATTTCAAGAAAAAAGAAGATTTCCTTTCTTCGCTCTGCCTTGAGAAAGCGGGGCTGGATGCCGATGCCTGGAAAGAAAAAACCACGGAACTTTACACTTATACGGTGAACTCATTTACCGAAAAATAAACCATTTTGATTATTTTGTATAATGTTCGTGCGGACTTGATCCCTGAAGGACAGGTACCCACGGTATGAAAAGATCTTACGGCATAGCCGGCAACGGACGGGCATCCGTTCATCTCCAGGCCTATTTCAGGCTTCTTAAAGTCTCATATAAACTTTGGCACAGGCGCCTACGGCTCACGCCCGAAGCCGCGCTCGGAGATTGTTCTACGGTTTTTGTCCTTATAAAAGACGGCGCTATTTCCGCATTCATCGCCGCCAATCCATTCCTGAAAAAAAAGACCCTTATACATTTCTCCGGCAGCCTGGATATAAAAGGCGTTTTCGCAATGCATCCCTTCATGCCGCTGTGCGAACTCCCGCTCTCCCTCGCGGAGTACCGCTGTTTCCCGTTTGCGCTGGACTCCGGCGTTTCCCTGAAGAAGCTTGTGCCGGAATTCTGCAACCCGGTTTTCAGGATACGGAAAAGTGAAAAAAAACTTTACCACGCCCTGTGCGCGCTTGGCGCGAATTTGCCGGTCATATTGTGGCAAAAAGCCATGAAGGACCTGAATAAAAAATTCGGTATACCGCGTGGACAAATTCAGCGCTACTTCCAGGCTTCCCTAGATAATTTCAAAAAAGATCCGGCCCGCGCCCTGAGCGGCCCCATATCCCGCCGCGACGATCCCATTATCACGTCCGACATCAAGGCGCTGGGGAACGACCCTTTCGCCGGGGTTTATTCGGTATTCGCCGAACTATATGAGAATAACCGACTTTTATAATTATAAAAAACCGGGCCGCAAGATATCCATGATAACCGCTTATGATTATACCATGGCCGTTCTCGCCGCGGAGTCCGGAGTGGACTGCGTCCTCGTCGGGGACAGTCTTGCCATGGTCATGCACGGCCACGGCTCCACCATAGCGGCCACGGTGGATATGATGGCCCTGCATACCGGGGCTGTAGCAAGAGCCGTGAAAGACAAACTGGTCGTTGCCGACATGCCTTTTCTATCCACGCGCAAAGGGCCAGGCCCGGCCATGCGGGCAGTAGAAAAACTGGCAAGGGCGGGGGCGCAGGCTGTGAAGGCAGAGGGCCTGGAAGGGCACGAGAAAATAATTGCGCATATAATAAAGTCGGATATGCCGGTGATGGGACATCTCGGGCTGACGCCGCAGTCAGTTAACAAATTCGGCGGCTACAAGGCCCAGGGCAGGGACCCGGCCTCCGCCGAGAGGTTGGCCGCCCAGGCGATGGAACTGGAGCGGCTTGGCTGCTTCGCGCTGGTGCTGGAATGCGTACCGGCGGCCCTGGCAGAGCGCATCACCGGCCTGCTGAAGATTCCCGTAATAGGCATCGGCGCAGGGCCGTTCACCGACGGCCAGGTGTTGGTGATGCACGACATGCTGGGGCTTTACGGCGAGTCGCCCTCCTTTGTTAAACAATATATGGCTGGGCGCAGGCTGGTGGTGGAAGCTCTGAACCGCTTTGACGGGGAAGTGAAAAGTTCGGTTTTTCCCGAGAGGAAACAATGCCGGAAATAGTGAAGGGAACGGCGGGTTGGATTAAGCTGAGGGCCGGCCCGCGCTTCGCCGGCAAGACGATCGGCTTTGTTCCTACCATGGGCGCTTTGCACGCGGGCCACATGTCGTTGCTCCGTCGGGCTAGGTCCGAAAATGAGCTGGCCGTGGCCAGTATTTTCGTAAACCCAACGCAATTCAACGATAAGCGCGACCTGGAGCGTTATCCCCGTACGCTCGCTGAAGATATAGAAAAACTTGAGAAAGAAAAAACGGATTTCCTGCTGCTTCCCGGGGCGCGCGAGCTGTATCCGGACGGCTACAGATACAGACTTAACGAAACCGTGGAAAGCGGAGCTCTATGCGGCGCACGCAGGCCGGGACACTTTGATGGCGTTCTGACCGTGGTTATGAAGCTTCTTAACCTCGTCCGCGCGGACAGGGCATATTTCGGCGAGAAAGATTACCAGCAGTACCGCCTTATCAGGGAAATGACGGAGGCTTTCTTCATCGGCACAAAGATAATCCCCTGCCCGACGCTGAGGGAGCCTGACGGCCTGGCCATGAGCTCGCGTAATTTACTGCTGGGCCCGGAGGAGAGGAAACTTGCGCCCGCTCTGCATAAGGCGTTGCGTTCTTCAGCCCGCCCGGCCGAAGTAAAGAAGCGGCTGGCCGCTCTCGGCTTCAAGCCGGAATACGTGCAGGAACGCTGGGGCCGCAGGTTCGCCGCGGCTAGACTGGGCAAAGTGAGGCTTATAGACAATGTCAAAATCTAAAGGCAATATACTGTTCCAGCTGACAGGTTCCATAGCCTGCTACAAGGCCTGCAATGTTATCTCCAGACTGGTGCAGGAAGGCTATGAGGTCAAGACCGTCTGCTCGGCGAACGCTCTGAAATTTATAGGCAAGTCCACGCTTGAAGGGCTCACGCATAAGGCCGTCTGCGTGGACACTTTCGAGGACAGGTCGGCGCTTGAGCATATAGCCCTGACCAAGTGGCTGGACCTAGCCATAATCTGCCCCGCCACCGCCAACATTATTAACAAACTGGCGGCAGGCATAGGCGACGACTATATCTCCACCGTCTTTCTGGCTTTTGATTTTTCCAAGTCATACCTCATAGCCCCGGCCATGAACCGGAATATGTACTCCCATCCGGCCACAAAACGTTCTATAGGCGTACTGGAAGGCTGGGGCGTAAAGATGCTGGCTGCCGGCTCCGGCTACCAGGCCTGTGGCGACAAAGGCGCGGGCAGGCTGCTGGAGCCGGAGGACGTATATAAGGAGATAGTAAAGAATATATGAGGACGCTGCTAACCTTTGGCGGAACGCGGGAATATATAGACGCGGTACGTTTCATAAGCAATATAAGCACCGGCAGAACAGGCCGTATAATAGCGGAAAGGTTCGCTTCGCGCGGCTGTAAAACAGTTTGCCTTTGCGCGCAAAGCGCCGGGATGCCCGCCGGCAGGAATATCAGCGTAAAAGAATTCACCGGGTTCAGGGATCTGGACCTGGAATTAAGGCGGAGTTTAAAGACGCAGGCTTTCGATGCCGTCATACACCTGGCGGCGGTCAGCGATTATTCCCCCGCCTTTATAGAGGCGGGCGAAAAAAGATTCAAGCCCGGACGCTCCGGAAAACTTGATTCCAAGGCGCCGCTCATAAAGCTGGTTTTAAGAAGGAACTTTAAAATAATAGACAGGATAAAAAAATACGCGGCA
The DNA here is from genome assembly GCA_964646805.1 of uncultured Elusimicrobiaceae bacterium. Taxonomy (GTDB): domain Bacteria; phylum Elusimicrobiota; class Elusimicrobia; order Elusimicrobiales; family UBA9959; genus UBA9959. The sequence continues at coordinate 12,756 of CAZYFL010000003.1, forward strand.
GCCGGGAAAAAACCGGAGCCGCTGCTGATCGGTTTCAAACTCACCCCGGGTATTCCGGCCGCGCGCGTCCCTGGAAAAGTCCGCGCCCTAGCCTCGGCTGATCTCGTGGTGCACAACGACCTCTACGAAATGAAGAAGAAACATCTCTTCCATATCTACCGCAACGGCGCGCTGCTGGCCGGCTGCGACGGGCCGGAGGAACTGGCGGACCGGCTTTATTCGATCATAGAAAAGAAAACGGAGAAAATATGCTCTTAGCGCTGGATGTGGGCAACACGCAGATATACGGCGGCGTGTTCAAAGAAGACAAACTGGCGGCCAGGTTCCGCGGGACTTCATACAGCGCCACTTCGGACGAGTTCGGGACTTTCTTCAAGAACGCGCTACGCGAGAACGGCATAGACCCGAAAGAAATAAAGGAACTGGCCATCTGCTCGGTAGTGCCGGACCTTATATACACGCTCCACCAGACCTCGGTAAAATATTTCGGCTTGGAGCCTTTCCTGCTGCAGGGCGGAATAAAGACAGGCCTGAATATAAAGTACAAGAACCCGTCGGAGGTGGGCGCGGACCGGATAGCCAACGCCATAGCCGCCTCCGGCATGTTCCCCGAAAGGGACCTGGTGATAGTGGACTTGGGTACGGCAACCACCTTCTGCGCCGTTTCAAAAAAAAAGGAATATCTGGGCGGCGTAATTATGCCGGGTCTGCGCATCTCCATGGAGGCGCTGGCCTCCAGAACGGCCAAGCTGCCCCGTGTGGAAATAGTCAAACCGGCTGAACTGGTCGGCAAGACCACGGTGGACTCCATACAGTCCGGCCTGTACTATTCCAGCCTGCTGGCCATCAAGGGAATCTCCGCCAAAATAAAGAGCGATTATTTTTCCGGGGACGCGCTGGTGATAGGCACCGGCGGCTTCTCAAAGCTGTTTGAGGATGCGGGGCTTTTTGACCGGATTATTCCGGACCTGGTTCTGCTGGGCATAGCTGCGGCAGTACAGCTGAACAGGGAAAGGAGCAGAAAATGATCAGGACCCTGATGAAGTCAAAAATACATCGGGTTAAGGTGACCCGCACGGACATAAACTATAACGGTTCCATCACAATAGACAGGGGACTTTGCGCGAAGGCAGACCTGCTGGAACACGAGAAAGTGGATATCTACAACGTGAATACCGGGGCCAGGTTTTCCACCTACGTGCTGTACGGCGATGCGGGAGTTATTGCCGTGAACGGGGCGGCCGCCCGGCTGGTGCAAAAAGACGATCTGGTAATAATAGTTTCTTACGCTCAATACGCCCCTGAGGAGTGCGCACACCACAAACCTCTGGTACTTACCGAAGGAGAGTTTACAGATTAGAAAGGGCGAAGAAGACAAGTAAGAGGAGGCCGCCGGTAAGAGCGCCGGCAAGGCCGCCTATAAGCGCCCAGCCGATATAGGCGCCTATGCCGCCGATAAATATATCGTTCTTGTGTTCACCTAAAAACTTCTTTATATTCTCTACGGGGGTGGGTTTGGCCGGGGTAGGCGCCGGGGCGGGGATAGCGACTATAAGCGAAACACCATCCGCGCTTTTGCCGGCAGGGGAAACAGAGGCCGACCTTCCGTCCCCGAACGGGCTGCTCTTTAACTGGTCATGTGCCCCTGTGAAGGCGAAGCCGGTGACCGGCAGGAGAGAACCAAGAATTACAAGGAAAAGCGCTTTAGTGTCTTTCATATCCATATTATACGGTATGCGAGCGGGTTTTGCGAGGGCAATTCTTCCCTGGCGGGTATGGGTCTAAAGGCCTACAGGAATGAAGGAGGTTTTCCAAAAACTGAACGTCCCCACCAGGAATCGAACCTGGATTGCCTGCTTAGAAGGCAGGAGCTCTATCCGTTGAGCTATGGGGACATAAATACAAATTCCCACCTGGTAATTATTGCTATTGTAGGATTTTTTATAGAGCGCCTGATACTGCGATTGTGCCCAATTACTTTAATTTCGGGGCTAAAACCTTCCCCCAAATCAAAGTGATTTAATTTTTAGCAGTTCAGGGGTGTCCGGTTAAATATCTTCCAGCGCTTTTAAGTAGTCTTTGCGGGAAATACCGGCAGTCCGGATATTGTTGAGAATTATAAATGTGGGGATGTCTTTCTTGTCGGGAATTATCAGAGGCCGAATCGCTCCGTTTTTTCGCATTGCAATATGGTCGCCTGGCCGACGTTTTGAGACTGTAAATCCAAACATTTCAAAGACCTTTACCAGGGTCTTGGCTGATTGGGGGACCAGTTTGGCGGACATTACTTATTACGCGGCAGGGAAACACGGACAGTTGAATTTAGCAGTTGGGGAGGGATCCAGTTATAGCGCGGGTCATCGGCTTTGCGCCAGCCAAGTTCCAATAGCGCATCATCCAATGTTCCCATTTCCTGCAATTCGTCCAAAAATAATTTAACGGCGCTCCCAAGATTGCGTTTAGCTTCGGCTTCCGACTTTCCGCAAGAGGAAATGTCCAGCGCCGGGGAATAGGCGATATACTCTTTGCCTTCTTTCAGGATGTTAATCTTAAGCACCGTCTCATCCTTTGACATTTTCATAGACCTCATTTGATAAGAGCCTTGGGTGGGATGCTCTCATAACCTACCTACACAGTTTACATCAAAAAAATCACATTTTCAAGACCGGTTGGTGCCATGACATCCGTTCGCGGTCGCCGCCGGAAATTGATATAATCAGAATATGGGTGACAGGCAGAAAATAGTAATACTTGATGACGACGAAATCTTCGCCGCTCTGCTGGCTGAAATGCTGGGAGAACACTACGACGTGGCGGTTGGCCATAACGGTCTGCAAGGGATAGCTCTGTGCCTTGGCGGCGGCGTGGACGCGGTTCTTACCGATATAGGCATGCCTGAGTTAGACGGCATACAAATGCTGGCGGAGTTTAAGAAAAACCCCGGCCTGGCCTCTATACCGGTACTGGTGGTGACCGCCACCAACTTTACCCACCGCAGCCGTTCGGAGGTGCAGCGCTTCCCGCAGGTGCGCGGGATGTTCTCCAAGAGCGAGAAAGCGGAGATCATTATTGAAGCGGTGAAGAAGATGTTGTAGCGTGCCTGAGCGTCTGGCGGCTGGTTTTAATGACAATTATGCGTATAAAAGGCGCGGCGGTTTGTTTTTTGTGTTTGATACTGTCGGCGGCGGGCGGGTGTGTGCCGCGCTACGATGATGCCGTGGCGCTGGAGAAGCAGGGCAGGCTGCTGAAGGCCGCCCGGAAATATGAGGCTTTCGCACGGGCAAAGCCGGAAGATCCCGCGGCGCCGAAGGCCCTTATGGCGGCGGCTGGGATCTACTCTCTGAAGCTGGGGCTTTGTGCCGAGTCAAAACCGCTGCTTGAGCGCCTTGCCCGCGAGTACCCTTCCCTTAAAATGCCGGAGGATGTTTTCAGGCGCATCTTTATCTGCCCCGATTATTTCCCCGCCGGGCCTGGGCTTAAATGGGTATACGGCGACTCTCAGACGCTGGGCCAAAACGCCACCCAGGCAGTGGAGGTGGCGGATTATAGCGCTAAAGGCGCGGTTATTAAAAACACTTTTTACGCCGGCAGCGAGCTGGTGGACAGCCGGAAAAAAACTTACCGCTTTGCAGAGATGAATTTTATTGAAAACCAGAACAGGAAAGACACCCTGATACTTAGTTATCCGCTTGAGGCCGGCAAGACCTGGGCATCCGGCGGGCCCGAGGGACGCCTTGAGTTCCGCGTAGAAAAGACCGGCCTTAAGGTGAAGGTGCAGGCCGGGGAATTTGCGGATTGCGTAAAGATTCGTCGCCGGGTAACAGGGGGCCCCTCCTGGATATACGAATATTACGCCCCATGGACAGGCAAAATACTTACCGCGGTGGCCGGACCTGGTTTTGAAAATAAGGTGATGGAACTTTTGAAATATGAAGAAAAGAAATAACGAAGCCGCGCCCGAAGCTGTCCCGGGGCTTTTCGGGGAAATCTCCGCCCCGGTTCCCGCGAAGAAGAGCGGCCTGCTGTCCTTCTCCTATTCCAGGATGTCGCTGTACGAGGAATGCCCGCTCAAGTACAAGTTCAGATACATAGACAAGATAAAGGAAGAGCCTAAATTTTATTTCGCTTTCGGCAACAGCATACACGCGGCGCTGGAATTCCTCTACTCGGTCAAGGCTCCCCCCTTTCCCTCCCTGGAAGAAACATTGGAAGCCTTCAGGCTGGATTGGAACCGCAAATCCTGCCTGGAAAAGGGCTACCGCACTCCGCAGAAAGCCGAACAGGATTACCAGAAGGGCCTGGTAATGCTGAAGGCTTATTACGAACACAACCGCGCCGGTTTCAAGCCGCCGTTCCTGGTGGAGTACTCCACCAACGTGGAAGTGGACGGACTGCTGGTGCGCACCGTCTCCGACCGCATAGAGCACCTGGGCGGCGGCGAGATAGTGATAATAGACTACAAGACCGGCAAGGACGTTAAGCGCCTGCCCTCGCAGCTCTACATGTACCAGAAGATAAGCGAACTGGACCCGCGGCTGAAGGAAAAAATAGCGGAGATTTACGGCCTGCGGGTGAGCGCAGTAAAGGTACGCCGGTTGCTGTATTACCATGTGCCCAGCCTTAAGGAATATCCCTTTGAACGCGCCGACGAGCGCGAAATCGGGAGCTTTTGGGAGCGTGTGCTGGGTGTGGCAGGGAATATCCGCGGCGCCAAATTTGATCCAACTCCCGGCGAGCAGGCGTGCGCCTGGTGCGACTACAAGAGCCTGTGCCCCCATTTCTTCTGCGGACAGCCGCGCCCTGGGGAGCAGGTGCCGGCGGCGCCGGAAAACATAGAGGACATGGTGGACCGCTACGGCCGGCTCAAAGAGAAAATGGCTGACATACAGGCCCAGCTTGATGAAGTAGGCGAAGGCATAAGCCGCGCCGCCAAAGACGGAGGGGAGTACGCCGGATCCCAGTATACCGCGCGGATAAAAAAGAATTCAAAATGGGAATTCAAGAATCGCGAGGCCGTGATAAACGTGCTCAACCAGTTTGATCTCTACAAAAATGCGCTCACGCTGACGCTCACCGGCATAACCAGCGTTTTAGAAAGCGCCGGTCTGGCCGAAGAAGCAAGAAAAAAACTTCTTGAGCAGGCCGTAAAAAAAACCGGCACAGATATCAAAATAGTAAAAAAGGAAGGACTGATATAAATCGGACAGTCAGGCGGCGGAGTTTTGAGTATGCCTGAAAAATTTATAGTTGTGCTGGACCAGGGAAGTTCCAGTTCCCGCGCGCTTGCCTTTGACCTGGACGGCAACATCCGATGCAAAGTCCGGCGCAAAATAGAAATCTCTTACCCCGCCCCCGGCCGCGCCGAATACGATGCGGAAAAACTGTATCTCTCGCAGTACGAGAGCCTCGCCGAAGTACTCTCCATGCTCTCCCCGGACTCCGAAGTCTCAGCACTCGGCATAGCCGCCCAGCGCTCCACCGTAGTTTTCTGGGATAAAAACACAGGCATTCCCCTCGCCCCCGCCCTGAGCTGGCAGGACGGACGCGCCCTTGAACTGCTTTCAAAAGTCCCGCTTTCAAACACAAAAATACATGATCTGACAGGTCTCTATAAAACCCCCTATTACAGCGCCTCTAAAATAGCCTGGGCGCTTGAGAATTACCCGGAAGTGAAGGCCGCCGCTGCGGAAAAACGCCTGCTGCTGGCCCCTGTAGCCACTTATATAATTTGGCGTCTCTCCGGCGGCAAAAGCTTTATGATAGATCCCTCCCAAGCCCAGCGTACGCTCCTGTTCAACCTGCGGCGGTTAAGGTGGGAGCCAAAGCTGCTCGCCGCTTTCGGTCTTGCCCCTGAGTTCCTGCCCGAAATAAAGCCCAGCGTGGGCCGCCTCGGTTACGTTGAGGCCCCCGGCCGCCGCATACCGGTAACCGCCATGCTGGGAGACCAGCAGGCCGCCATGCTGGGCCTGGGTCTTGAAACCCCCAATTCAGCCGCCCTTAATTACGGCACCGGCGCTTTTCTGCTGGTTAACACCGGCAGGAAGCCGCTGAAAATACGCGGCCTGTTGATTTCCTTCGGCTGGCAGGAGGGGGAGGGCAGGAAGAAAATCTGCTATTTCACCGAAAGCGCCGTAAATTCAGCCGGCGCTGCCCTTGAATGGCTGCGCCGAAAATTTGGGTTTTTTGAGGACATAGGCGAAGTGGACAGTATGTGCCGCAAGTCAAAAAACAGGGTCCACTGCCTGCCGGCTATCGGCGGGCTTGGCGCGCCTTACTGGGATTTCAACACCTTTACAACGTTTACCGGCTTCTCCCCCCACTCCGACAAATACGACGTGGTGCGGGGCGTCGTGGAAGGCATCGCCTACATGGTGGGGGATGCCTTTGAACTGGTGAAAAAAAAGGGATTCAGGATAGAGGAGTTGAAAGTTTCCGGCGGACTTTCCAAAATAGACTGGCTGCTGCAGTTCCAGGCGGATATCACCGGCGCGCGCATGGTGGCGCTGGAAGAAAGCGAGGCCACCGCCATGGGGGCCGGTCTTGCCGCGGCGCGCGGTCTGGGGCTCTCTCCGCAATGGACTCCGAAAGTTTCAAACAGAGTTTTTGAGCCGGCTATAGGGGAGGAGGAGCGGCAGAACCTTATAAAGGGCTGGCGCATATTTGTAAAAAACATACGCCGCACCAGCCGCGATTTGCGAAAGTTAAATATATTACCGCATGCATAATTATCTATTTTTGTAACTCAGTTCCCTCTGTGTCGTTGCGAGCGGCGGCGGGGTCAGGAGATATGGTCAACAAACGGCCATAAAGATCAACCTGTGCTTTCGTGCCATGATCCCTTCGCTTCTTCAAGGTACAGCAGAGCTTCCATGGCGGCTTTGCAGCCCGCGCCTGCGGCCGCCACGGCCTGCTTGTAGCGGGTATCCATCACATCCCCTGCCGCGAAAACCCCGGAAACCGAGGTTCCCAGCTTATCATCCGTTACGATATAGCCTGAATCGTCCAGGTTGAGCTTCCCTCTGAAGAGTTCTGTCGCCGGCGTGTGGCCTATGGCTATAAAAATTCCGGTGGTTTCAAGGCGGCGGATAGCCCCGGTTTTAACATTTTTCAGGCTGATGCCGGTAACCTTGTCCTCGCCTGTAATTTCTTCCGGCATGTGCCCGTAGACTATTTCTATCATGGGCCTGGCCCGCACCTTCTCCTGTAACCGGAAGATGGCGCGCAGTGTGTCGCGGCGGTGCACCAGGTAAACTTTTGACGCGAACTTGCTAAGGAACAGCGCGTCCTCGGCGGCCGAATCCCCGCCGCCGATCACCGCCACATCCTTGCCGCGGAAGAAGAAACCGTCGCAGGTGGCGCAGCCGGATACGCCTTTTCCTATGTACTTCCGCTCCGAAGGCAGACCCAGCCAGCGCGCCTGCGCCCCGGTGGCGGCTATAACCGAGCCGGCGGTATAGGACTTTCCGCTGCCGGCCGTAAGCTTGAAGGGGCGTTCCGAAAAATCCACCGAGTTAATCTTTTCGTTAAAAACCGCGGCGCCCAGCCGGACAGTCTGCTTAAGCATATTCTGCATCAGGTCCGCGCCCGCCACCGGTTCCGTGAAACCGGGGTAATTCTCTATCTCCATGGTCTGCAGCAACTGGCCGCCGGGCGCCACCCCGCCGAAAAGCGCCGTGGAAGCCCCCCCGCGAACCGCGTAAATGGCTGCCGTAAATCCGGCGGGTCCCGAACCGATTATTATAATGTCAAAGTGCGTATTTTGTTCAGACATGAATGTTCCCTGTTCACTTACTATATGAGGCCATTGAACTCGGAGTTTCCCAGAAGACCACTTCAGCCACCGGTAGTTTCAGGCCGCGGGAAGCGGTTTTGAAAATTAGTTTGGCGAGCGTTTCGGCCGTGGGGTTGTCCGCCGTTAAGAAGCAGGCTTGGCCCTGGTTTTTAAGGACGTAAGCAAGCGGATCCGCCCTAGCGAGTATCACCTTATGGTCCAGGTTCCCGTCCAGCCAGGTTTTAATCTTTTTACTCAGTTTGGCAAAATCCATCACCATTTTCTCATGGTTTAACTTAGCGGCTTTAAGGGTAACTTCCACTACGCCGTTGTGCCCATGCAAGTTTTCGCATTTGCCCTTGTAGTTCAACAGGCGGTGGCCGTAGGCCAGGTGGAAGGTTTTTTTAATTTTGTGCATAAGCGTTATAGCGAGTCGGCGCATAAACCGGCCGGAATCAATCTGCTCCCGCTTTTTTTAGGAATTTTCTTACGAGGTTCATGGAGAGGCCGACTACGGTGTCAAAGCGGCCCTCTATTTTTTCCACGAAGATATCATCGGTATCCTGAACGGCGTAGGCCCCGGCCTTGTCGTGGTGCTTTGCGGCCATGTCCCTCAGTTCTGTCCCGGTAAGCTTGCGGGCCTTGCAGCGGGAAACTTCATTGCCGGCCAGGAAGACGCCCTTGTCCAGCCAGATCAGCGCTACCCCTGTATGCACGGCCTGCCAGGAGCCGTTCTGCAGCCGCAGCAGACGCAGCGCATCCTTAAGGCCTTCCGGTTTGCCGAGCGCCCGCCCCTTGCAGTAAACCAGCGTGTCGGAGCCCAGCACGGGCGAGCCCGGATGTTTGAGCGCAACGCTGAGCGCTTTTTTATAGGCCAGCTCCCGCACTATGAGCGCAGGGCGTTTATAGACGGAATTCTCCTTAATATTGCTGGGGATTACCCGGTATTTTATCCCGGCCTGCGTCAGGAGTTTCTTTCGCCTTGGAGATTTGGAAGCGAGTATCAGCGTCATTTAACGAGCTGCTTGTAAACCACGGCGGCAAGGAAAATGCCGGCGATGCTTGCGATGTTGAACTTGAAAACCAGCCCGGCTGTGACTTCCACCAGGTTCAGGTCCACGGTGGTGGGGTTAAGGCCGGTATTTATGCCGGTGCTTATAAGCTCCGCCATCCGGCTCCCGGCGGGGAACCAGATATTCAGAAGTTTGGTCAGGAACAGCCCCAGCAGCGAACCCACCACCACTACTACTATCAGGTGCAGCGCGTTTTTCATATTTCCTCTTTTGGCCGTCTGCCGGCCGCAGGGCTTTGGCCGTCTGTTGTGCATAGCGCTTGGCCGTCTGAGGAGCATAGCTCTTGATACGGCATGACCATAGGTCTAATACGGCATGGCCGGAGGCCTAATACGGCGACTGCGCAGGCATTGCGTCCGGCGGCTTATCTCCGGGTATATTTGGGGTAAAAAGGGTGTTTGCGCCTATCCAGTCCAGGTATTCACGCGAGGCCCCGTTTATTTCAGTAAAGACCGTCTCAGGGACAGCGTAGGGATGGTGGCGTTTCACGAACTGTATTATGTCCTCGCGCAGGGTGCGGCGCGTTTTTATTATCAGCAGCGTCTCGGAAGAATTTTCTATCCGGTCCTTCCACCAGTACGAAGACTCCACTCCCGGTACCGCCGAAACGCAGGCGGCCAGGCGCTTTTTTAGCAGGCCGGAGGCTATTTCCCCGGCGGTCTTCCTGTCCCCGACAGTGACAAAACAGATATCGTACTGCGTATCCATAACACCCCCCTCTTGCTTTTTTAAGGTAAATTGCAGGCCGAAAACTCCTCCCGTGCGCGGTCTATGTCCGGCTGGTGCGCGGCCCGCCAGGCCGCATCCTCCCTGATCTCTCTGGAATAACCTATTGCGAAGCGCGTAAAAATATCGCTCTGTTTGTCATAGAAGGTGCGCTGGAAACGGTATATTTCATAGCTCGGCATGGCGCGCAGCGCGGCGTCATTCTTCATGGCTTCGTTCATGCTCATGGCGCCCTTTCTAACTAGGGCCATATCGCGCTCGTAGAGGAGCTGGTAGAAAGTCTCGTCGTTTATGGCCTGGCGCGTTTTTTTAAGCCAGACCCGCTGGTTCTCAAGGGCGTCAAGCGGGCGCCGGCAGTCGGCGTCCGGTGAGAGCGCTTTCTTGCGGGCCTGCTCCACTGCGTATGCGGAACCTTCAAGCACATAGGTGCATAAATCGGTTTTTAATCCGGCTGAGACGGCGGTTTTGTTAAAGTCCGCGTTTACCAGGCCTGCTTCAACGGCGAGCCGCGCCTGGAACAGCGCGCCCAGCTCTTCCTCCTCGGAGATTATTTCATCCAGGCCGGAGAGTGTGCGGAGCCGGTGGATATGGGCCGCGCGGGCTATGGTCAGCGCCAGTACCAGGTCTGACTCTTTATAGTCCGGTGGAATGAATATCTCTCCGGTCTGGAACGAGAATTTGCTGCAAAGTCCGGGCGTATTGGAATACTCAAACCTGACGGGGTTCTTGTAAAGGAATTTTAGCAGCGTCGCGCCCTGCGGCGTGGAGCCGATTATGTCCATAGCCCGCTCAATGGAGGGTTCGCTGGTAAGTCTTGCTTCGCGGCGGTTGCCGGCGCAGCCGGCGAGGAACCACAGCGAGGAGATAAGCAGTAACGCACGGTTTGTCATTTCTTAAAGAGGCTTTTCAGCAGTTTTGAACCGTTGGGTCCCAGTTTGTCCAGGACATTTTTCACCGCGGGCTGTTCGGCTATAGACTTCATGTCCGGCTTTACCGCCGGGTCGGTTAAAGTGCCTTTTACCAGCATGCCTAGGGGTGTCCCCATCCTTCCCCCGCCGGCTTCTTTCAGCGTAGCGTTTATTTTCATGTCCAGCTTTTCGGCCGGCAGGTTTATCGTGCCGGAGGACGAAACATCCGCCACGGCGGCGGTCAGCGCGGATTTGTGAAGTTTCATCAGCCCCTTGCTAAAGGAGTAGTTGCCCTCTATAGTATCAAAATCTACATTGTTGAAGTCGGGGAGGCGCAGGGTTTTAACCAGTTTGGCGGCTTTCTGCAGGACCAGCAGCGGATAGAGCGCCACCTTGGCGGCTTTTTGTTTTTCAGCGAGGGCATAAAGTCCGGAGAATTCCCCTGGGCCGGCGGTGAACGAAGCCGTCCCGTCGATCGCTTTCAGGTCTTCCGAGATATTTACCAGGCCGAGCTTCAGCGAGGCCGGCCCGCAGCGGAAATTGGGGTGTTCTATAGCGCCTATCTGCGCGGCGCCCGCCAGGTCCAGGTAAAAAGGTTCCCCGGCGGTTCTTTTTCCTATACCCTTTTTTTCAGCCCTCGCGGCGGAGGCCGGAGTTTCTTTGATTACAAGACGGGCCAGTTTAAGCTCAAAATCCGCTTTGGGGTGTTTCAGCAGGTCGCGCGCCTGGAAGGAGGTTGTGAAGTCTTCCCCGTCCAGTTTCCCCTGTAGCTTTTTAGCGCTAAGCGAATCCGCAGTGAAATACGCCGTTCCGCTTAAGCCTGAAAGTCTGCGGCCGGCGAAGGACGCGCCCAGCCCTCTTAAAACAGTCTTGCCTGTAACTGCAAGCGCGCCGGACCAGGAATAATTCAGCGCGGCGCCGGCTGAGCCGGACAAGGCATAGGAGCCAAGCATGTCAGGCGCTATTTCAGCCAGTCTGGAAAAATCTTTCACTTCGGCGTTCGCCGTTCCGGCGGCTTTCAGTTGCGGGCCGGAGAAATTTATAATCATTCTCCCCTTTAAGGCCAGCGGCGGGGAATCCAGCGAGAAAGAGGGGATGGCGGCGTTCCCGTTTTTTAGACGCACCCGCGCGGAGACCTCCGCGAGCGGCAGTTTAAGTCCTTTCGGAAGCGGGTACTGCTTTGCTTTCCTAGCCAATAGCGTGGTGTCTATTTCAGGTACCTGGGCCTTTACGTCGGCCAGGATATCGTACGAGACCTGCGGGTTCCAGGCCGCCCACCCCTTCAGGGAAGTCTTCACCGGCCCGGCCCGCAACGCTACGGAACGCAGGGTTACGTATTTTGCCGTCAGTTTAAAGTCCGTGTCGGCTTCAATTTCCGGCAGCAGTATTTTGGCCGGAAGGTTCTTGAAAACTGTTTTAAGATCGGCGGTTGAAAATTCCCTCACGGTCAGGGCGAGCCTTGCATCCGGTTCCAGCAGGTTTGAAAGAGAGCCTTTAACCTCGCCCTTAACCCCGCCCAGCGAGAATGAAGCCTTTTCAATTTCGACGCGGCCCTTTTCCGGAGCGAAACCGCCCAGGGAGAGCTTTCCTTTCACGGCAGCGGGGATTTCTCCTTTGAAATATGGGGAGATTACCGCTAGGTTGAAGCCGGCCTCCACGGGGAAAAGGCCGGCTGGCGAGATGCCGGAGGCGGAGAGGTTTATGTCCTTAAACGTGACAGCGATGTCCCCGGCCGCATTGGCGTAGGAGAATCGGGAACTTCGCACTTTAAGGCTGGAGATGGAGAACTGCGGCGCGGCCGCCTCTTTAACATCGGGCCTGGCTTCCCGGCGCGGAGTTGCCGGGGTCAGAAGGTCTGAGAAATTATAGGCGTCCTTTTTTATTTCGGCCACCCGCATGTTCAGTCCGGCCGCTGAAATGGAGTTAATTTTAATCTCCCTGCGCAACAGCGCCCTGAAAGAGGGGCGTAGTGAAAAAGCGGCGGCGCTGAAGAATTCGCCCCTCTTGAAATCAGGGTATTCCGATACCCGGAGATTGGCTATTGAAAGCCCTGAAAGGTTGAGGACTATCGTGTCAAACACAACTTCCCGCCCAAGGTTTTTGGCGGTGTAGTCATTGGTCAGCGTTTTAAGGCGCGCTTGGGAAAAATAAAGCTTTATCCCAAGCCCTCCGGCCGCCAGCGCCAGCGCGAGGCCCGCTATTCCCCAGCCGGCTACTTTAAGAACTTTCCCCATCTCATTATTATATAAAAAACCGCGTTTGAACCCCCCTGTTAAAAATGCTGGTGTTGCGACAAAGAAATTGTGCATCACCTAGTGTGGCGTCCCAGCAATAGCTTTACAATGAAAAGACCAGATTTGAGGACAGTTCAAGGCGC
>CAZYFL010000004.1:0-23041 GCA_964646805.1 uncultured Elusimicrobiaceae bacterium
TAACCGCCGCGTCCAGATTTTCCAGTACCTGAGGAAAAAATAGGCCATTGACAAAAAAACATCTGATACAACATCTGTCGGGAATGCCTGGTATGCTGATCCGGCGCATGAGGCCGCTTCCGGCTCATTTGCCGCCATCACCGCGCTCATCCATTCATATGAACACCTGCAATGCTGGGCTTGAGCAAGAAGTCCTTTTATTGAAATAATTACCACGCTGCAGCGTGGTGACTGCATTGTATGTGGTTGAAATGCAATATTGACTGCATTTTTAACATTTAATATGATAAATCCATGGATAGAACATTTACGAAAGAACTCCACAAATGGAAAGAGGATAAAGACCGGAAACCGCTTTTGCTGAAGGGTGTGCGGCAGTCGGGCAAAACTTATCTGCTTAAAGAGTTCGGAAAAAAGGCTTATGCAGATTGCGCCTATTTTAATTTTGAGGGCAACGAGCCGCTTCAAAAGTGTTTTGACCGGGACCTTGACCCGCAAAGAATTATTTCCGAACTGGGCGTGTTCCACCGCCGGGCCATAAAGCCAGGCGAAACCCTGGTGATTTTTGACGAAATACAATTCTGCAACCGCGCGCTGACGGCGCTGAAATATTTTTACGAAGACGCTCCGCAGTACCACATAGCCTGCGCCGGTTCCCTGCTTGGCATAGCTTTATCAAAGCCGCTGTCTTTCCCTGTTGGTAAGGTTGACCTGCGCGCGTTGCGGCCGCTTGGTTTTTATGAATTCGTGCTGGCAAACCGGGAGGAAGAACTGGCCGGCTTTTTGTCGGAGCTTCCCGTTGACAAAGAAGTCCCGGAAATATTCACGGTAAGGCTGCAGGAGCTTCTTCGGAATTATTATGTGGCGGGCGGCATGCCTGAGGCCGCGGCAAAATGGATAGAGACAAAAGACGTGACCGAGGTTGAGGCGGTTCAACGGCGTATACTGGACGCCTACGAACTGGATTTCGCCAAACACGCGCCGGCGACGGATATCCCCAAGCTGAACCTTATCTGGAAATCCATCCCGAACCAGCTGGCCAGGGAAAACGGCAAGTTTATTTTCGGGCACGCCAAGCCGGGCGCCAGGGCGAAAGATCTTGAGGATGCGCTTGAATGGCTGATTTCGGCGGGGATGGTTTACAAGGTGGTGAAAATAGAAAAGCCGTTTATGCCGCTTTCGGCATATGCGGACCCGGCATATTTTAAGCTGTATGCGCCGGACGTCGGATTGCTGCGGAAGATGGCAGGGCTCCCGGCCGAGGCGGTTTTTCAGGGGCCGGAAACTTACAGGGAATTCAAGGGCGCGCTGACCGAGAATTTAGCGCTGACCGAACTGCTTAACGCGGGTTTTGATATGCCGTTTTACTGGAAGTCCGTCAATACAGCGGAAGTGGATTTTGTGGCGCAGTTTAACGGACGCATAGTGCCTATTGAGGTTAAAGCGGGCCGTAACAGGGCGCGCAGCCTTGCGGAATACAGGAAAAAGTATTCCCCTGAGATTTCGGTTAAGACTTCGCTCGAGAACGTGGGCGGGAAAGAAGTTAAGAGCATCCCGCTATACATGCTCTGGCGTCTTAAGTCCTACCTTTAACTGAGTGGTCTTGATTGTTCCGTCTCACCAGCCCTATTTCGGTTGCGGTAGATCTGTCAAGCCGGATTTTTGTTACCGACTCCGCCGTAAATCTTGTGAAAGCTTATTCGCCCGACGGCAAACTTCTGTGACAGGTCGGCTCGCTTAACCGCCGCGTCCAGATTTTCCAGTACCTGAGGAAAAAATAGGCCATTGACAAACCCAAAAACGTCTGATACAACATCCTGCGGACTGGTTTCATCCGTGAGGCCTTGTTTATGAAGCAAAAGGATGCGATAGGGTTGACGCTTCTGCTGTTGCCGGTGTTATTTATCGCCTTTCATGGCGGCAAAAAGACCCGCATTCCCGCTGATTTCCGTGACGCTGGCAGGGAAAGACGCGCATGCAGCCGCTCTGCGGTAACTCCGGCAGATTCGGCCTTCTACGCGGCGAGTTCACCCATGTCGCAGGGTGTGTTTTCGTGCCTGTCCTGCCACGACGGGACTATCGCTCCTGTTGACAGCTCCTATGCAGGGTATGCCGGTCCGGCGCATGAGGCCGCTTTCGCAAGCCATCCTGTCGGTATGGACTATATGCAGGTTATGCGCAGCCGACCCGATGACTACAATGATCCTGCCACAAATTCCGGTATACGCCTTTCCGATAATAAGGTTACCTGCCTTTCCTGCCATGACAGGGATAGCGCCGGTAATTTTAAGGTCGCCGGCTCGCAGACCTCCCTTTGCCTTACCTGCCACAAGCTGTAATATATAATCCCTGCGTTGGAGCAACCGGCGGCCGCTAAGCGGCCCCATACGGTTCCCCCCCCGCTATTGGTTTTTGCCGGCTGACGGAAATCAATGTTATAAATCAATGCGGCCCTAGCTTTCCGTCAATGTTATTTTTTGCCGGATTCTATATGATATGCCGTAGCGGTTTAACTGGATGGTTGGGTTTTCTTAAAACGAGGTGGCAGTCGGTAGGTCTTTAGACCTGGGTGTCTGCAGGTCTTCTTCTTGATAGATGTTAGTCCGGAAGACCCTTACTGAAATAGGCGACAGGCTGTTACAATATGACTGCGGGAGAAACACCATTGACCAGACAGTAGCAGGAAGTTGAACATTAAAATTATCAAGGAGATCATAACAATGAAAAAAATTAGCATAGCGTTGGTTGCGGGTCTTATCGGAACATTCGCTGTCGGTCAGGCGCAGGCCGGCTTGGCCGGGTCCAAGCATGACTTCACAGCCACTGGCGGTACGCCGATCTCGGGTGTTACCGAATCTTGTAAGACATGTCATGTGCCGCATAAACCGCTCATGAATGTGCCTCTGTGGGCGCATGCCCTGAGCAGCTACAGCTACAACCTGTATAATACTAACACCAACTACGCCGGCCCGAACAGCGCGGCTTATGACGCTTCGCCCGCGAGCCTCGCCGGTAGCAAGTCCGCCCTCTGCTTGTCCTGCCATGACGGCACGGTAGCGGTGGCGGGTACCACTTATGTGGGTACCGGCAACATACTGTGGAACAACGGCGCGGCGGCCGGCGGACAGGGTAGCGCGAACCCGAACAGCGGTCTGCGCGGTAGCCATCCTATAGCCGTTGACTACGCTGCTGTGCGCACAAACCAGGCTTCCGAGTACAAAGACATCACCGCTGATACAGCCGTGAAGCTTGCGTCGAGCAAGGTGCAGTGCACCTCCTGCCATAACCCCCACAACAAGGTTACGGGCACGAAGATGCTTGTAAAGGCGAACACGAACAGCGCTCTCTGTACCACCTGCCACAACAAATAATCAAATGAAAAACCCCCGGGTTCCCCGGGGGTTTTTTTGCGCCTGAAAATATGCGCAAGACCCCTGTGTTTCTTTTATAGAATATAGACGTTGTGAGAAAGCAACCCGCTGCAATTTTACTTTCAATCCTTGCGCTGGCTCTTCCGGTGTGGTTCCTGCCGGCCTCTTTTGAGGCTTTTCTCCTGCCTAAAACCGTGCTTTTGGCGACAGGCGCATTAGGCGCTCTGGCAATTTGCATCGCCTTGCCGCAAGGCGGGCAGCGCTGGGGGGCGTGTTCCTGGGGCTGGGCAGGTTTATTCTGCATCCTGACTCTTTCCTACGCGGTCAGCCCCTGGCGCCCGGCTGGTTTTGAGGCCTATGCGTTGGCCGCAGGGTTTGCCCTGGCGGGCTTGGCCGCCGGCCTTATTTTACGCCCTGGCGGCGCTGAAACGGCGGCGCAGGCCGCCTCTTTGGCCGCTATCGCGGCTTCATTGTGGGCGCTTTGGCAGGGCCCCGGCGCCCCCTCCACTCTCGGTAACCCCGATTTTCTGGCGTCTTATCTGGCCGGTTGCGGGCCGCTGTTGCCGGCGCTGTCCGTTCGTTCTAAAGGCTGGCGCGCCTGGGCATGGGCCGCGGGCGGCGCGTTTTGCTTTGCGGCTCTGCTTGCCTCTGGAAGCCGGGGCGCCTGGCTTGCCGCGGCGCTAATCTGGCTGCCGTCTTTCGCGCTGGCCTGGCGAAGGGCCGCCGGTTCAGGCCGCAGGATACTGAGTACGCTGGCCGTTTTCTGCGCGCTTCTGCTCATCGGCAATCTGATATTTAAATCCCAGACATCTGTTTTTGTCCGTGAACGGGCCGCCGCAGCGCTGCGCACTGATACCAAAGCCTTCAGTGGCAGAAAGCTTATGTGGAAAGTCGCCAGAGAAATGGTCAGGGACCGGCCGTTGCTAGGCCAGGGGCCGGGTGGTTACCACTACAAGTACCTTGAGTTCCAGGCCCGCGAGTTTGCCAAATCCGGCGCGGCCCCGCTGGGCAGGTATTGGACATATACGCATTCCGCGCACAACGCCTATCTCCAGCTTGCCGCCGATTCTGGCTTGCTGGGCTTTCATGCGCTTCTGATCATTATCGTGTTATCAGCGAAAGGATGGCTGGCGAAACGAAGTTCTTCGGCTCCTGATGATCTCCTCATGCGCGATGCCTGGGCGGCCGCGGCCCTGGCGCTCCTGGTTGACGGCCTTCTGGGTCTTACGTTGCAGCTTCCGGCAAGCGCCTTCTTGCTAGCCCTTGCGCTCAACGCCGCCCCATCCTCCAATGCCGCTCCCGCTCTCATCCCTCATCCTTCATCCCTCATCCCTGTCTTTCGCTGGTCCCTGGCCGCCCTGCTTTTGGCCGCGGTTGTCCCGTTATGGCGGCTTCAGGTGTCCGATATTCTGGTTGGACGGGCGCTGGCCGCCGTGCAGGCCCGAGAGCCGGCGCGCGCGGAAGAGGCTCTTAGAAAAGCGATAGTTGCGGCGCCCATGCACTCAAAAGCCAGCTTTTTCCTTGGCAATGTTCTTATTATGCTCGGGAGGCCTGGCGAGGCTGTGCCGCCGTTATTGGAAGCCCTGCGCCGCAGCTCGGATCCCAATATCCCATATGACCTCGGCCTCGCCTATCTTGAACAGGAAGATCTTGCGGCCGCCAGGCGCTGGTGCGCGGCGTCCCTGAAGCTTAAGCCGGTTTTCCCTGAGGCGTTTGCCACTTTGGGTTTCATCAGCCGCCGGGAAGGACAAAACAGGGAAGCGGAGGAGTGGTTGCGGCGCGCCCTGGAAGCCGCGCCCGGCAATCCGGCCGTAGAGCGCGAACTGGGCATTCTGATCGCCGGGGCGGGGCGCAAGGCGGAGGCGTTGCGCCTGCTTGAGCCGTTGGCCCGCGCCTGGCCGGACGATGAAGAGGTGGCGAAAGCTTTGCGCGGGCTGAGGGCGCGATGAAACATATCGCGCTCACGTTGCTTATTTTTATTTCCATCTTTTTGTTTTTGCTTCTCCGCCCGGCTCCTTCCCCTTTGGCTGCTACAGCGGCTGTCCCGGAGTGGCCTGAGGCTCCGGCCCAGGCGCGGTTGCGCTTTGTGGAATCCTACTCCGGTATGCCCGGCACGGCCGCTGGGCACGGGATCGGGAAAGTGTGGAAATTTCTGCTTGGGATAACCGGCGCGAATACAAGTCCGCGCAAGCTTGTCGCCCCGACCGGGCTCTTCGCCGGCAACGGGTTTGTTTACGTGGCTGACCCCGGCGCGCACGGGGTGCTGCGCTACGACGAGGCCAGGCGCAAGGCGGAATGGCTGCCTAAAGGCCGTAAGCCGAAATTCGTGAGCCCGGTCTCCGTGGCGGTTTCCGCCGACGGCAGGATCTTCGTGGCCGATTCCGCTTTGGGTAAAGTGTTCGCTCTGGACGCCGAGGGCAGGTACCTCTGGGAGCTGCGCGGAGACCCGGAAGGAATGGGGCAGCCGGCTTCCCTCGCTCTCGGGGACGGCAGGCTCTTCGTTTCCGACTCCCGCGAGCATAGGGTGTCCGTCTACGGTCTGGACGGGGTTTTCCTCTATTCGTTCGGCCGGCGCGGGATAGGCCCGGGGGAATTTAACTTCCCCACTTATCTGTGGTTCGACGCGCCCGGCAAGCGGCTTTTTGTCTGCGACTCCGGCAACTTCCGGATACAGGCGCTGAATTTAGAGGGCAGGCCGCTAGCCGTTTTTGGAGAGAACGGGGACAGGCCCGGCCGCCTGGCAAGGCCCCGGGGACTGGCGCTTGACTCCGACGGCAATGTATATTCTATAGACGGAGCTTTGGAAGCTATGCAGATCTTTGACCAAAGCGGCCGCCTGCTCCTGTTTGTTGGCCGGGAGGGCAGGCAGCCAGGGGAATTTTCCCTGCCCGGCGGCGTATTCATAGACGAGAAAGATCGCGTGCTGGTGGCAGATACTTTCAATGCCCGTGTGCAGGTGTTCCAGTATCTCAAGGAGAAACAGCCATGAGGGCTAGCTTATGAAGCAGATGAGACAGCTTAGTGGTAGATTTTTGTGGCGGGTCCTTCTTGCCTCATCCCTCATCCCTTATCCCTCATCCATTCTGTGTGCGGCTTCCATCATAAACTCAAAACACGACCTTTCTGTCGGCAGCGCCAGCACGGGGCCCAAAGCTTCGGCCGAGAACCAGGTTTGCGTGTTCTGTCATACCCCGCATAAAACGGGGGAAAATATCCCGCTCTGGAACAAGACCCAGACCGTCCAGACTTTCACTTTCTACTCATCCAATTACATCAACAATTACCTGGGCATGACCGCCCCGGCCATGGCCGCGCTGGCGGGCACCCGCACCAAGCTCTGTCTCTCCTGCCACGACGGGGTGACGGCGCTGGGCGGGGTTTATAATATCAATAACGCCCCCGGCACCATAGCCGTGACCGGTTCTCTTTCCGCCGCGGCCAACCTGGGCCTAGACCTTTCCAACGACCATCCCGTGCTTTACGACGTCAAACCCGGCGCCGGGCCTCCCACCTCCCCCGGCACTAACCCGGAGATACAGCTTCCGCCCGGCGGCGATAAGGTCAAGGTCTACGGCGCCACCAACCGCGTGGAATGCACTTCCTGCCACGACCCGCACGACAACCAGTTCACCAAGTTCCTGGTGAAGTCCAACGCCGGCGCCGCGCTCTGCACCACCTGCCACCTGAAAAGCGGGTATGCGGGGAGTTCCCACCAGGCCTCCGCCGTTTCCTATACTCCCGCCGACTATACGGCCACGACGGTGGGCGAATGGTCCTGCCGCAACTGCCACCGCAGCCACGGGGCTTCCGCTACCCAGGCCTACCTGCTGACCGGGGCCGAGGAAGCCACTTGTTATGCCTGCCACGGCAATCCGCCGCTGACCGGCGCGAAGAACATACAGGCGCTCTTCGCCAAGACCTATAAGCACCCCACGGGGACGGTTTCGGCAAAGCATAAGGACCCTGAGCAGAACGGCGCCAATTTCACCTTCTCTCCGACCAATAACCGCCATGCCGAATGCCAGGACTGCCATAATCCGCACCAGGCTAAAACCGGCGCGCATACCGCGCCCACCAACCTCATATCCAACGTGCTGTTGGGACAATGGGGCGTGGAGCCGGCTTACGGGACTACGGCCTGGATACCCGCCGCCTCATATACGCGCCAGGTTTTTACCAATACTACCGGCTACAAGGAGTACCAGCTCTGCCTCAAGTGCCATTCTTCCTACGCTTTCGGCACTACTCCGCCTACCGGGATAACGGATCAGACCACGGAAATGAACCCCAATAACCGCGCCGCCCACCCGGTGCTGCGCAACCTGAACAGCCAGACCGCCAGCGTCGCTCCTAAGCTCCTGGCCGCCACGCAAATGTCCGCGCCCTGGGCCGCTGGCCGCGGCACGCAGACCATGTACTGTTCAGACTGTCATGGGGAGGACACCACCGGGGAGCCCAAGGGTCCGCACGGTTCCAGTATAGCCCGCATGAAGAAAGGGACGGGGAAATACTGGCCCAAAAACGCCTCCGGGGTTCTTTATACGCTCGGAAATAATAACGCGAACGACACGCACCTGGCCGGGCTTTTCTGCCGCAACTGCCATCCGCTCCGTTCCGCCACCGCCAACACGTGGTACAATAATGCCCACGGGGAGCACAGCGGACCGCAGCTGGGCAACGTGGCCTGCGTCGCCTGTCACACGGTAGTTCCTCACGGCTCCAGAAGGAGCCGGCTTATAGGCTATGCTTCCGAAACGACCCCGTATAACAACGCAGGCGCCGGCGCCTATGAGAAGCTCGTTATGTCCGGGTTCAAGAAAGCGACCA
This sequence comes from uncultured Elusimicrobiaceae bacterium, assembly GCA_964646805.1. Lineage (GTDB taxonomy): Bacteria > Elusimicrobiota > Elusimicrobia > Elusimicrobiales > UBA9959 > UBA9959. The sequence goes on from CAZYFL010000004.1 coordinate 8,199, forward strand.
CTCCTACGGGATATCAGGAGTCCAACTGTTATAGCACAGTCTCCGGTTGTACTCCCCACAACAACGCGGGGGGCTTCGACCCGTGAGGAGCCCATTGGCGGCTCTCAGGCGGATAGCGGCCGCACCATGTACGGCAATGGTCGTTATGGCGGTTTTTGCCATATTATGCGTCGCGGATTTCCTAGGCATCCGTACGACCGGCGCCGCCTCCGCTTTTTTCAGCTCTTCTGTAGTGCTGGCCGCGGCCGGACTGGCCGCCCTTGTTCTGGCTTATTCGCTTTGGCTCCAGCTGCGGCGTTTGCGCGCTCTGCCCTTCCTCCCTCAAAGCTATGGCGCCCTTGCGCTGCATGCCGGCCTGCTTCTGCTTATCGCGGCCGGGCTCTGGGCTTACGCTTTTGAGGTGCGCGGCTTTCTTCAATTGATGGAAGGGGAAACTTTTTCCGGCGGAGAGTCTGAGCTGCTGCAGGTGGAAAAAGGCCGGCTGGCCGGTTCTTTTAACGCCCCTTTCCGCCTTACGCTGAACAGCCTGTCCCATGATTACTGGGAGAACGGGGCGCCCCGCGATTTCGCCAGCCTGCTCCTGGTCGAAGACAGCGACGGGGTCAGGGAAGAGCGGCTTGAGCTTAATTCGCCCTTGCGTCTGTCGGGAGTTTCTGTTTTCCAGTCCCCGCATTATGGTTATAGCGTGACGGTCGGGCTTAAGCGGAAGGCAAATAAAGAGATCTTCACTCATTTCCTGCTGGACCGGCCGAAAAGCCAGGGCCGGCCCGCTGTCGGCGGCTCGGATTTCCCGACCACTGATTACCAGGTGAGTTTGCGCCTTAAACCGGATCTTGGCGGAGGGAGCTTTTTTCTTAGGGACCCGGCAGTGGAAGCCATTGTAAGCGAGCGCGGCGCCGTGGTTTATAAAGGTTCCCTGCCTGCCGGGAAAAGCGTGAATTTCAGCGGCGGAGAATTGCGTGTGGCCGGCTTAAGGTACTGGAGCGGGATCTCGCTCTCCCGCGGCCGCGCGGCCTGGATCGCCTATCTGGGTTTTACGCTCTGTATCCTGGGGGCCGTGCTTATCTATGCGCGGCCGCGCGGCTTGCCGCCGACGCGGGAGGCTGCTTATGCCGGTTGAGGCGTGGCTTCCCTGGCAGGCCGTTCTGCATTGGGCGGCGGTGGCTTTTTATATCCTTGCCACCTGGTTCTTCGCCGTTGAATTCTGCTTTGGGGTCGGGAAAGGGGGGGCGCGCGGCGGGCGCCTGACCGCTATCGGGCTGGTTCTTCACACCGCGGCGCTGGCCCTGCGCTGGTGGGCGGTCGGGCATGGCCCCTACATGACCCGCTACGAGGTGTTATCTTCCGACGCCTGGATGGCGGTAGCTCTTTACCTTTTCGTTTCCCGCCTGCGCGGCGGGCTGAAACATACCGGCCTCGTCGTTCTGCCGCTGTCTTTTCTGCTTATGGCCGCCGGGCTTCTCACCGACCCTTCAGTCAGCTACCTGCCGCCTTCGCTGCGCGGAGTCTGGCTGGTCTTTCATATCCTGTTCGCAAAAGTGGCGGCCGGTTCGCTGTGTATCGCTTTCGGGGCGGCCGCGCTCTACCTGCTTAAAGAGCTCCAGCCGGAGTGGCGCCTGTCCGGCCGCCTGCCGGCGCTTGAAATTATGGACGCTTACGCCCACCGCTTCACCAGCTTCGGGTTTATCTTCTGGAGCATCATGATAGGCGCCGGGGCCATCTGGGCCGACCAGTCCTGGGGGCGGTACTGGGCCTGGGACCCGGTAGAGACCTGGTCTTTGATAACCTGGCTTCTTTTCGGCGCCGCCCTGCACGCGCGGCGCTTCCACGGCCTGCGCGGGCGCGGCGCGGCCTGGCTGACGGCGGGCTGCTTCGCCCTCTCCCTGTTCACCCTTTTCGCCGTGCCTTTCGTAACTGGTTCGCTGCATACGGAGTATTTTAAATGAAAGCCAAAGTCCTCCTTCTCACCCCGCCCTACCATTGCGGCGTAGTGGAATCCGCCGGGACCTGGGTGCCGCTTTCCCTGGTCTGCGCCGCCGGCGGCCTGGTGAAGGCCGGCTACGAGGTGGAAATTTATGACGCGATGTCCCTGTTCGCCACGCACGCGGACATAGAAGAAAAGATACGCGCCTCGCGCCCGGACTTTGTGGGCTGCACCGCCATCACCGCCACCGTCAACGACGCCGTCCTGGCGCTGGCCTCGGCCAAGCGCGTCAGTTCCCTGATAGGCACTTTCCTGGGGGGCGTCCACCCGACTTTCATGTGGAAAGAAATTCTTGAAACTCCGGGCTCACCGGTGGATTTTGTGATCCGCGGCGAGGGGGAGGCCGCCGCTCCGGAGCTTCTTGACCGGCTTATCAGCGGCAAGGCGGCTTTGGATGTTCCCGGTGTCGCCGGACGCGACAGCGACGGCGGAGCCGCCGCAGGGCCCTGCCGGCCTGACGCGCCCGACCTCGACCTCCTGCCCGCCGCCTGGGAACTGCTCGACTGGAAGATCTATACTTTCCGGCCCCGCCCTGGCTCAGTTTCGGCCATCCTTTCCTCCTCGCGCGGCTGCGAGCAGTCCTGCTCTTTCTGCAGCCAGCAGAAGTTCTGGGGCAAGCACTGGCGCGCCCGCTCTCCCGAGTCCTTCGTGAACGAGCTTGAGCGCCTCAACCGTGATTTCGGCGTTTCCATCGCCATGCTCGCCGATGAAACCCCGACGGTGGACAGGGAGCGCTGGCGCCGCATCCTGGACATGCTGATAAAGCGCAAGACCGGCGTGGAGCTCATGCTGGAGACGCGCGCGGAAGATATCGTGCGCGACAGGGAGCGGATGGCCGATTTTCGCCGCGCCGGCATCGTGCATATCTATATCGGCGTGGAGTCACAGTCGCAGAAGACCCTGGATCTCTTCAAGAAAGACCAGAAGGTGGAAACTTCGCGTGAGGCCATCCGGCTGATCAACGAGGCCGGGATCATCAGCGAGACGGCCTTCGTGCTCGGCATGCCCGACGAGACGCCTGAATCGATCCGGAGCACGATGAAGGCCGCTCTGGACTATAACCCGGATATGGCTTTCTTCATGGCCATAGCGCCCTGGCCTTATTCTGACCTCTATAAAGATGTTGAGCCCTATATAGAGACGCGCGACTACGCGGACTATAACCTGGTAAAGGCCGTGGTCAAGCCGCGCGCGATGACGCGCGCCGAGGTGGAAAAGGAATTGACCGGCGCTTTCCGCGAATTTTACATGAAGCGCCTCCAGGGCCTTGACCGCATGTCCGGAGAAAAGCGGAAATATATGATGGCGGTGACCAGACTGCTGGCCAGCCACTCCTATCTCAAAGACCAGATGAAGGGTCTCGGTGAGGGTAAGGGCATGCCCGAATCCGTGCGCAAAGCGCTTCTCAAGGCCGGAGAATGATGGAGAGCGGCGAAAGTACGCGGAAGATATTTTCCCTGTCCCGCTGTATTTATTATTCAGCCTTTTTTCTTTTCTGCGCGGCGCCGCCCGCGCAGGCGCAGTATATGCGCTCCGGCCTGCTCAGTTGGAACTACGACGATTTCAAAGTGAAGACCACCGAGGGCGTACGCGAGACCTCCGGGTTCTCGCAGTCTTACGCCTATTCCGTGGACGGGCCGCTGGGCAGTCCCCTGGTGGGGGAGGGCGGGGGGTCACTGAACTTCATCCGGGGCAAGAGTCTTTCCCAGACCGTGACTACCTCGGACGCCAACCAGAAGATACTGGCTTACTCCTTCCACGGGAACCTTCTCCCGCCCGGCCTCCGGCGTTATATCACCATGGCGCCCAGCTTCTCCAGGACAAGGACCGAGCAGGTCTGGGGCTCGCCGCCGGCCGCCCGGAACTTGGTAGATACCAATAACGCTCTCACCCTGGGGCTGTCCCTGCCCCGGTTGCCCAGCTTCAGCGTGTCGAACTCGCATTTGCGGCGCCGGGACCCCTCGGCCTTTTCTTTGGTGAACCAGGATACGCATATACGGACCGAGTCCGGCGCCTATGCCAGGGGCCCCCTGCGCCTTCAGTACCGGCGCGAACGCAGCAACACGGAGGACAGGCTGTCCGGGTTGCCGGGATCGCGCACGGAGTCCATCCGCGCGGATGCCGAGCTCAATCTCCCGGAGTTCGGCCGGCTCGAGCGCACGTCCCTGCGCGCTTCCTACCAAGGCGAAGGTTCGGCATCGTCCGGCGCCGCCGTCCGGCAGAACTCAAAGACCGCCAGCGCCTACATGGCGACGAAACGTTTCAGGACCCGCCACTGGGAATCTTTCCTGGGGTACGGCGGCGAGTACGCGCAGAGCAGTCTCAGGCGCGCGGATTCCGCGCAGAACGTGCTGACGCTGACTTCTTTTTCTCCTCTGACACGGGGCCGGATCGATAACCGGCTCGCCTATTTGCGCAAAAGCGGATCTGAAGCGCGGCAAAGCGTTTCGGACGCCGCTACGGGAGAATGGCGCGCGCGCTCCGGCAAAGCGTCGCTGCGCATGAGCGCCGACGGCTCCTGGGTGTACGACCCGGCGGGAGGCGCCGCTCTTTCCGACGGGCTACGCCAGCGCCTGACGCTTACTCCGCGGCCGCTGTACGACGTCTACGGCGAGGCGGCAACCTGGGGCGCGCGCCCTCTCCGCCGCGGCTCCGCCGGCGGTAGCAGGAACTATTCCGCCGGAGGAGGGCTGGGGCTGCACCCGGCGCCGGCCACGGATCTGTCGGGTAATTATCTTTTTACGCGCAGCCGAAATTCCGCCGATGGCTCGGTCAGCCTGAACCGCAGCCTTACAGCCCAGGCGCAATCTTCCCCGCTAGAGACCCTCAAACTCGCCGCGGCTTACAGCCTGACCTGGAGCCGCGACGAGGTGAACGGTTCAAGCCGCGGCAGGATGCTCAGCCTCACGGCTAATTATTCTCCGCGGGAGGGTTTCGACTTTTCAGGCGAGATGACATCCGGCGTAAGGGCGGGCAATTTAATACTGAACGGCAGCTATACGGTGGGAAAAACGGTCATTAACGTCCGGTACCAGAAACAGGACAGCTATTCAATCAACGGGTTCGCCAACTGGAACCTGTCGCTGTCCAGGTACTTGTAATGAGGGGATTACGGCGATAAGACGGCCTAATATGTGCGCTTTAGCGTATTTCGCTGGCGTTTTAGCTGCCCGGAGGTACAATATAACGGCGATAGTGTAAAAAACGCCGGCGCAATGGACTTAGCGCGGAATTTTATGAACACTTTTAAATCCGCTCTTGTGATCGCGGCGGTTTGCGTGTCCGTCGCGGCATCTGCGGCGCCGGGTGCTGGGCGCGTCTGGCCCCGGGAGCCGGGTACCGTGCGGATACGGCTGGTTTCAACGCTTCCAGCCGATAAGGCCGCGCCAGGCCAGGAGCCGTCTTTTTTTATAAAAGCCTTCCGTCTGATCATCGGGATCAAGGCGGACCAGCGGCGCGGCCCCGGGTTTGTGCGCCCCATGGGGATCGTGGCGCGCGGCCGCCTGGTTTATGCGGCTGACCCGGGCGCGGGGGGCGTCATAATTTACGACGAACAGAAGCGCTCCTTTCGCGTTATTCCCGCCAACAGCAGAAAGCGCCTTCCCTCCCCGGTAGGCGTGGCGGTCGCCTCTGACGGCGGTGTATATGTCAGTGATTCCCGGCTGCGCGTGGTCCTGCGTTTCGACGCCCGGGGACGCGGGGACGGCGAGCTCAAGCCGCCGCCCGGCGCCTTCCTCCGGCCCGGTGGGTTGGCGCTGGACGAGCGCCGCGGACGCCTCTGGGTGGCGGATGCCGCGGCGCACCTGGTCCACGCTTACGACTTGCGCGGCGAGTACGTTTTTTCCATAGGCGGGCGCGGGGAGGGTCCCGGCCGTTTCAACTTCCCGACTTACCTCTCGGTTGATGAACGCACGGGTACGCTGTGGGTCTGCGACAGCGGCAACTTCCGTCTGCAGTCCTTTGACGCCGGCGGCAAACCGCTCAAAAGCATCGGGAGCGGCGGCGACCGTCCGGGATATCTGGCGCGGCCGCGCGGCGTGGCGCTTGATTCCGAGGGCCACCTTTACGTCGCCGACGGCCTCCTGTCCACGGTCCAGATCTTCGACGAGGAAGAGCGGTTTCTGCTGTATTTCGGCGAGAGGGGGGGTGAACCCGGAGAGTTTTATCTGCCGGGAGGCGTTTTTATAGACGCCGCCGACCGGATATACGTCGCGGATACCTATAATGCCCGGGTCCAGGTGTTCCAGTACCTCAAGGGTGGTCAGCCATGAAGATGGAGGCGGGAGCAATGATTTTCGTCCTGCTGGCCTCAGGGCTGCGGAGTCCCGCGGCTGCCCTGTCCGTGGTGGGCTCCAAGCACGACCTTTCCGCCGGTTCCGGCACAACCCAGATATGTGTCTTCTGCCATACCCCGCACAAACCCAAGGCGAACGTCCCGCTGTGGAACCATTTTGTGACCACCCAGACCTTTACCTTCTATTCGTCCAATTATCTCAACACCTATCTGGGGTTTGCCCAGCCGGGCATGGCCGATCTGCCGGGTACGCGCACGGAACTCTGCCTCTCCTGCCATGACGGGATGACGGCGCTGGGCAATGTCTATAACCTGGGCGGGGAGACGATCTCCAAGCCCCAGACCATCACCGGCGCGGCGAACATGGGCGTAAACCTCGCCGACGACCATCCGGTGCTCTACGATGTCAAGCCGGGCGCGGGGCCGCCCGGCTTTCCCGGCACCGACCCCGAGATCCAACTGCCGCTCGTGGGCGACGCCGTTAAAGTCTACGGCGCCACCAACCGCATCGAGTGCACCTCCTGCCACAACGCGCACAACAACCAGTTCGGCTCATTCCTGGTCAAGTCCAATGCGAACGCGGCCATCTGCACCACCTGCCATCTGAAATCCGGCTATGCCGCCTCCGTGCACGCCACCTCCATCGTGGCCTATACCCCCGCCGGCTACCCGGCCACCACGGTGGGCGAATGGTCCTGCCGGAACTGCCACCGTTCTCACGGTGCCTCCGCGGCCCAGGCCTACAATCTGCGCGGGGCCGAGGAAGCCACCTGCTTCCAGTGTCATGGAAATCCGCCTCTGACCGGGGCCAGGAACATCCAGGCCCTCTTCCTTAAGACTTATAAACACCCTACGGTGACGGTGTCGGCCAAGCACAAGGATCCGGAGGCGGACGGGACTAACTTCACCTATTCTCCCATTAACAACCGCCACGCCGAATGCCAGGATTGCCACGACCAGCATCAAAGCAAGACCGGCACCCACATCCCGCCGGGTAATCTCATTTCAAACGTCCTGCTCGGCCAATGGGGGGTCGAGCCTGTCTATGGAGCGGCCGCTTGGGTCGCCCCCGCCTCGTACACGCGGCAGGTGTTCGCCAATACCACGGGTTATAAGGAGTACCAGCTCTGCCTGAAGTGCCATTCCTCCTATGCCTTCGGCACAACGCCGCCAGTCAACATCACGGATCAGACGATTGAGATGAACCCGAACAACCGCGGTGCCCATCCGGTTCTGCGCAGCCTCAGTCTTCAGACAGGCAGTGTTGTGACCAAAGCCCTTGCAGCCACGCAAATGTCCGCTCCCTGGGCAGCGGGCATCGGAACCCAGACGATGTACTGCACGGACTGCCACGGCGAGGACACGGCGGGCGAGCCGCAGGGTCCGCATGGCTCCAACACACAATATATGAGGCAGGGGACCAATAAATACTGGCCCAAGAATGCCGCCGCGGCCCTTTACAATCTCGGCACGCTCGACACTACCGACGCGCATCTGGCGGGGCTTTTCTGCCGGAACTGCCATCCTTTGCGGACCGCGGCGGGCAATACCTGGCAGAACAATGTCCACCAGGAGCACAGCGACAGCGCGATGGTGGGAGTCGTCGTGCCCTGCGTGGCCTGCCACGTCGTGGTTCCCCACGGCTCCCGGCGGGGCCGGCTTATCGGCTACGCCGCCGAGACCGCCCCGTATAATTACAGCGGCGCGGGAGCCGTGGACAAGCTGCTTATAAACGGCTTTAAGAAATCTGCTACAGGGAAGGATACTTACGCGACGAGCGACTGCTACAGCACGAACGCCGCCTGCTCCGGCGGGCACTCAGCTCTCGTCACGAACCCCGACCCGTGAGGAGCGGTAACTGCATACGGCCTGAGCAATTTTACGAACGAAGCTGACCTCACTCGGGAGGTTCCCCGCGCGGAGCCCGATCATGGTAACGCGACTGTTTTTTTTCCTGCTCCTCACGGCCGCCCCGGCGCGCGCCCAGTCCCAGTATGCCGCGTCCGGACGGCTCCGGGGGACTTATGAGGACGTCACGATCCGGACCATGGGGGGGCGCGTGCGTACCATGTTCTCGGGGCAGGACTACAGCCTGGACCTCCGGGGGCCTCTCGGCTTGCCCGAGATCGGAGATTTCACCGCCTCTGGCAGTTTTTTTAACGGCAAAAACCTCTCCCAGATCATAAATGGCGGAAGCGCTTCGCAAAAGCTGCTCGGCTACTCGCTCGGCGCCAACCTCCTCCCCCAGGAAACGCGCGAGTACCTGTCCCTGGGCGGAACTCTGAACAGAAACCGCAACCACACGGCCTGGGGCGGCGGGCCGCCGAGGGATCTTGTGGATACCAGCTATGGCGGCAGCGCCGGCCTCACCCTGCCGGGGCTGCCGAGCCTCAATTTGAGTTACAGGAATCTCCAGAGGCGGGACAGCGCCGAGGGCGGCCCGGCCAGCCAGAACGCGGCGACCTGGCGGGAATCCGCGGCGTACGCCAGGGGGCCGTTGAGCTGGGACTACCAGCATACGCGGGAGAAGATAGTTGATCTCGGCGCGGGAGGCCGGAATAGCGGCAACGACGATCTCTCCGCTAATTTATCTCTCGATTACCCAAACCTGACACGGGTCCGCGGCCTTAAGAGCCTGGCCTTGCGCACCTCTTTCCTCCGCCAGGCCCTCTACGGCGGCTCCTGGCGCACGGTGAGACAGTCCATCAACCAGAGCGCCTACCTCACCACGGCCCGCCTGAAACGGCGCGGCGTGGAGTCCTATCTCGGCTATGGCGGAACCTTCAACCGTATCTCAGGAGAGTCCGAGCCGCGCTCCAGCCACGACCTGAGCCTGTTCAGCCGGCTGACCCCGTCCGCCTGGAGCGCCAATAACCAGGTCCGCTACGTCAGGACTTCCGTGCCGGGTACGGGCGGCAGTCAGGGTGTGGAGGAAAATTTTAACGTAGAGTCGCCGAGGCTTAAAAAATACTTCGTCTACCGCGCGCAGGGCTCGGAAAGCGTCCGCTGGGGAGGAGCCGGCGCGGGCGCGGCGGGGGATTCGCTGCTGCACAGGCTCTCTTTCTATCCTGATCCGAAGCTTGATCTTTACCATCAGCAGAGTTATTCGGGTTCGGGCGCCAAGATCGGCCATGCACGCGAGGGCGGTTTTGGCCTGGCCGCAGGGCTCAACTGGCGCCCTAGCGTCCTTCTGGAGACCTCCGCTAACTACGAGACACAGCTCCGGCGCGGCGGCGGGAGGCCGCGCACTGATAATCTAACGTTCACATATAAAACCTTTCCACTGGAGAACCTGACCCTTGGAGGGTCATATTCCCTGCAATATTCATGGACCGACCGGCCGCTGCCGGCCAAATCCAGGTCCGACATATTCACCACGGATCTCGCGTATAGTCCGCTGGAGGGTCTCTCCGTGAACGCGAACCTGCAGCGCACGAGCAGGCGGCAGACCGGGGACAGCCGGGGAGAGGTGAACGCAATGGATTATTTCCTGTCGGCGCAATACCAGCTTGGCCTGATCTCGTTGGCCCTTATATACGAGAACCGCGAGATAGCGGCTTCTAACAAATACAACCGCTTTTTCGCGGAATTAGCAAGGAGTTTCTAATGATAATTAAACCGATTGCCGTTATATCGCTATGCCTGGCCGCGGCCCTGTACGGACATGCCCTGGCCGCCCCGCCCGAGGTTCCCGCGTGGAAGACTCCCGACCCGGCCGCCGGGGAGATTGTATTCCCTCCGCCTCCGGACGTTCCGCGGATCCGGTACCTTTACAGTCTGGCCGGGCCGCAGGATATCAAGCCGCGTGTGGGAGGGTTCAAGGGATTTTTGCTGAGGCTGGTGGGCAAGGGCGCCCGGTCCGGACGGGCGCTTGTGCGGCCCTACGGGGTCTATGCCGCGGGCGGGCGTGTCTTTGTGGCGGACACCGGGGGCATGGCGGTGGCCGTGTTCGACCGCGTCACCGCCCGCCTGACTAGATTCGGCGGCACGCGGGAAGGGAGGCTTATTAATCCGATCGGCGTGGCCGGTGATGACGCCGGTAATGTCTATGTCACCGATTCCGGCATGAATATAGTCAATGTTTACGGCCCCGGCGGGGCCCTGCTAAGGCAATTCGGCGCAGCGGCGGGACTGGCGCGTCCCACCGGCGCCGTGTACGATGCCGGCCGCAAACGACTCATTGTCGCCGACACCGGGAACGCGCGCCTGGTGCTGTTTGATAGCGCAGGCGGGGTGCTGGGGACTATAGGCCGCAGCGGCACGGAGAAAGGCGACTTTTCACTCCCCACGGACCTGGCCCTGGACCGGGACGGCAATATTCACGTGGTGGAGGGCATCAGGGGCCGCGTCCAGGTCTATACTCCGGACGGAAAATTCCTCTCGCAATTTGGCCGGCGCGGGAATCTGCCCGGTTATTTCGAACGCCCCAAGGGGATAGCGCTGGACTCGGACGGCAATATTTATGTCGTAGACTCGGCGTTCAACGCCGTGCAGGTTTTTGACAGGGAAGGCAGGCTGCTCCTGCTCTTCGGGGGCGGCGGCACGGCGTCGGGCACGTTCGAGCTGCCCACCGGCATCTTCATCGATTCGGAAGACCGCGTCTACGTGGTGGATTCTTTCAACAGGCGCGTCCAGGTATTCCAGTACCTGAAGGCGCCTTTGGCTCCTTAGAAGCCGCCCGGGCCGTTCCGGTCAGACAATGAATTAACTCTTTTACCACTAGCGGAAGCTCTCTGTTTTTTCTGCATAAAATGCCCGTTGATCTGTAAAACGGTCCCCCGGCAAGCGGCCGGACCGCCAGCGATTTGCGCCGCACCTCCTGGGAGACCGTATTTTCCGGAACAATGGAAATACCCCGCCCGGCCTCCACGCAGCGTTTCAGCGTCTCGATATTGTCCAATTCCTGGACCACCCGGACAACGGTTTTGTGTTTGCGGAGCAGACCATCCGTGAGTTTCCGGGTGGGGATGTCCCTGTTGAACGCGATGAAGTCCCGTCCGTTCAGGTCCCGCCACCCTGGTTTTTTCCCGGACGCGATGGGGTCGCCGGGCCGGCAGATCACCGCCAGCTTCTCCCGGGTGAAGGGAATGATCCGGATGAGCGGATGCTCCCAGGGACAGGCGACGATTCCCAGGTCGCATACTTCATGGACTACGTCCAGATAGATCTGATCCGAGCGCTCGAATTTTATGTGCAGGTCTGCCCTGGGATGGCGCCGGATGAAGGACTTTTCCTGTATATTCAAACCGTACAATCCGAGGCTGTAGACCGTCTCCACCCGGATCGTCCCCGAGATATCCATCGGCTGGCTCACCTTGTCCAGCATCTCCTGATATGTTTTCAGGATCGCGCGGCCGCCCTCCGCCAGGGTGGTTCCCGCCTGCGTCAGAGCGAACCGCCCCTCCCCGCGGTCCACCAGTTTCCTGCCGAAGTGGCGTTCCAGGAAAGCCAGCTGCTGGCTGACCGCGGATTGGGTCAGATAATTCTGCGCCGCCGTTTTGGAGAAACTCTGCGTCCATGCCAGGTCGCAGAATATCTTGAATAAATCCAGATGCAGCCGGGATCCTTTCATGCCATTAACGCTCCTAATATATGCACTTTAGCATATTTCATTGGCGCTTTGGTTAAGGTCTGTGGTACACTATTATTAAGTTAGCGGTGTGCTATTGTCAACGATAGTAATAAAATGCGCTGCCATCAGGAGAAATTTATGAAACCCCTTATAGCAGTTCTCGTGAGCGTGGCGGTAATAGGAACCATTATGCTGGCGGCCGGCGCGGCGCGGGCCGGTATAGCGGCATCCAAGCACGATTTTACCGCGACAGGAGGCTACCCGATAGCGGGAGTGACCGAGATCTGCGTAACCTGCCATGTGCCCCACCAGACCAAGATGAACGTTCCGTTGTGGGCGCACGCGATGTCCACCTATTCGTATAACCTGTACAACCAGAACGCGAGTTACATCTCCGGCAACACAGCGGCCTATGACGCCTCACCGAGCGCTCTCACCGGGAGTATGTCAAGGGCCTGCCTGGGCTGCCATGACGGCACGGTGGCGGTGTCCGGCACCAATTACATCACGCAGGCCTCGGCCGCCTGGATGCTCTACGACGGCGGCGTAAAGGTCGGCGGCCAGGGAAGCGTGAATCCGTCGTTGGGCTTGAAGGGCAGCCATCCCATCGCGGTCACTTACAATTCCGCGACTTTGCTGCCGGTCGGAGAATTCAAGGCCATCACCGACCCGGCCGTCAAGCTGGAGAGTTCAAAGGTGCAGTGTGTTTCATGCCACAACGCGCACAATAAGTTCCCTAAAATGCTGGTAATCTCCAACGCCGCCAGCGCGTTATGTCTGTCCTGCCACGTTAAATAACTAATCCATAATTCCGCGGCCTTACGCTCAGCGTAAGGCCGCTGGTGTTTTTTTATGGGTTCCGCGTTCCAGCCCGCCAGGCAATTCATGTGTTTGCTGTTAAAACCACTATTTTGTTACAATTCATTTAACAGAGGGCGCCCGTCCTCCTCCGGTTTTAGCGTCTGCGGGTGCGGTTCTCTTGATAAGGAATATACTATGAAACTCATCAGTACGCTCTCCTCTGTAAGACTTTTTCTTGTGCTTTCGGCGCTGATGCTGGCGGCTTTTCTTCTGGGCGGCGTGATACCGCAGGGCGAGGCGCCACAGGCTTACCAGGAAATGTTCGGCAGCGCGGGCGCCGCTCTCGTCTTGAACCTGCGCCTCAATAATGTGTTCTCAAGTTTCTGGTTCCTCCTCCTAATGGCCGGCGGCTTTCTTAATATGCTGGCCTGCACCGTGAAGCAGTGGAAGGTGCTCAGGCTGCGCCCCGGGGTTTTTCTCAGCCACCTGGGCATCATGCTGATGTTCGTGGGCGGCGGGGTACAGGGGCTTTTCTCAGTGCGGGGTACGCTGGCGCTGGAAAAGGGGCAGACCAAAGGCGAATTTGCCGGGAACAAGGGGACTTCCGTGGCCATGCCTTTTGAAGTCCTGCTTAAAGATTTTGACATACGCTACTGGGACCGGGAAAAGCACATTATCCACGCGCTTAAAAAGTGCGAGGATACGGGACATTCCGACGATCATCTCCTGGAATCCGTGGAGGTGGAGCCGGGCAAAGACGCGCATTTTAAGTCTGTGGCCGCCGATCTGACGGTACTTAAATTCTATCCTAATTTTTCAATCGGAGATTCCGGCCCGGTTACAGTAAATGAGGCCAGGGAAAATCCGGCCCTGGCGGTGAAACTTGTGGACGGCAAGACAGGTCACAAGTCACAAATCACAAGTCGCAAGGCGAAGCCGGCCGCCGGCAAGCCCAGCTATCTGTTCGCCAATCACCCTGACTTTCACGGCGTACAGGACATGTCAGGGATACGCTATATTTACGAATACAATCCCGGCAGGGTGAAGCAGTTCGAAAGCCGCATCGCTTTCCTGGAGGGCGGAGTTGAGAAGTTTGAGAAACTCATTAACGTCAACTCTCCGGCCAGCTACAAAGGCTACCGTCTCTACCAGTCCGGGTACGACCCTAAAAACCCTAATTTTTCAAGCATACAGATTTCCAGGGATCCCAGCGTTATGTTCATCTATGCCGGTTTCACCGTGCTGATGATAGGCCTTACCTGGGCATTCTGGAGGGAGATGAAATGATGCAATTCGCGCAAAAAGCTTCTTTTGTTTTTTACGGGGTCGCTCTGGCGATTACCCTGGCCGGTTTCCTCTTCAACAAGGAGTGGAAGTTCAGATATTCTATCCTGTCGCTGTGGGCGGGCTGGTTTTTCAGTAATATCTACATTGGCGCGCGCTGGTACCAGGCGGGCCGGGCCCCGCTTTCCAACATGTATGAATCACTGGTTTTCCTTGTCTGGGCCTTTGTGATCTCCTATCTGCTGTTCAGGAAATTCTCGGGGCGTTCGCTGGACTGGCTGGCTCCCTGGACGGCCCTGGTGGCGGCGCTGACGCTGGGCGGCGCGTCCTTCTTTGCGTCGGACATCTCGCCGCTTATGCCGGCTCTGCAATCCAATTGGCTGTTTATCCACGTCAGCACCGTTATGGCCGGCTATGGGGCGCTGTTGCTTTCTTTCCTCGGAGCCGCTGTTTTTTCCTTCATGGGCGCGCAGGATGAGAAGAAAAAAAATCTGGAATCCCTGGTTTACAGGGCCTGCCTGGTGGGGTTCTGGTTGCTCACACTGGGGATAATCACCGGGGCGGTCTGGGCGAATTCCGCCTGGGGGTCATATTGGTCCTGGGACCCCAAGGAAACCTGGTCCCTTATAACCTGGCTATATTACGCGGTAGCTATACATTTGAGGAGGACCAGGGGTTGGAAGGATAAGAAATTCGCCGGTCTTATGCTATGGGGCTTCGTGCTGGTCATGTTCACTTATTTCGGCGTCAACTACCTGCTGTCCGGCCTGCACAGCTATGCCTGAAACTGTGATTCAGACAGTAGCGAAAGTCCTGCGGTTTAAACGCCGCCCAGTCGGGCCGTCCGGGGGGCTGCCCTGCGCACCCGGGCCGAGGAAACCCTTGCGTGGTTTCCCCCCGAAGCGGGG
>CAZYFL010000005.1:0-5200 GCA_964646805.1 uncultured Elusimicrobiaceae bacterium
TGTAGGGTAAACAGGAGGGTAAACAGAACAAAGGTAAACAGGCAGGTAAACAGGGGTAAACAGGGACAGACACCTATTATGACACAAATTGATATCCGCAGCCGTTTGCGCGAGTTGGGACATCTGGTGGGGAACACTCCCCTTATGGCCATAGATTGCGCCTACAAAGGCGAACCCCGGCGTATTTACGCCAAAGCCGAAAATTTTAATCTGACCGGAAGTATAAAGGACAGAATGGCCCTTTATATACTGAGCAAAGCCTGCGAATGCAAGGCGCTGCAACCGGGAGCGTCCATAGCGGAAGCCACCAGCGGAAACACCGGAATCTCTTTTGCCGCCATAGGACGCGCGCTGGGCCATCCAGTCACCATTTTTATGCCGGATTGGATGAGTCAGGAGCGCAAAGACCTCATAAGAAGCCTTGGCGCCCGGATACGCCTTGTCAGCCAGCAGGAAGGGGGCTTTTTGGGAAGCATAAAGCTGTCTGAGGAATTCGCCGCGGCCGAACCCGGCTGCTTTCTGCCCCGCCAGTTCTCCAACGAAGACAACGTTGCCGCGCATGAACGGACGACAGGTCCTGAAATCTGGTCCCAGCTCAGTTTCCAGGGACTCAAGCCGGACGCCTTCGTTGCCGGAGTCGGAACCGGCGGCACAATAATGGGGGTGGGGCGCTATCTCAAGAGCGTTCATCCCGCCGTCAGAATCCATCCGCTGGAGCCCGCTAATTCCCCCACGTTAAGCGCCGGCTGCAAAATCGGCAGGCACCGCATCCAGGGGATTTCAGATGAGTTCATTCCCGCGATAGTGCAGCTTAATAAACTGGACGACATCGTAAGCGTTGACGACGGCGACGCCATAGGCATGGCCGGCAAGCTGGCCGCGGAACTGGGCCTGGGGGTGGGAATATCCAGCGGCGCCAATTTCCTGGGCGCGCTCATGCTGCAGAACAAGCTCGGCAAAGACGCGGTGGTGGTGACGGTATTTCCCGACGATAATAAAAAATATCTCAGCACCGACCTGCTTAAAGAACAGCCTCTCAAAGACGGTATGCTGTTCCCGGACGTTGAGTTGAAGGCTTTCAGCGCGCTGAAACGCGTCTGCACCACCTGTTGCGAACCGGAAAGCTGCCGGGAGCAGCCGTCCTGCCGCGTCAAAAAATAAAACCGGTGAAGACAGAGGTTCTCCCTGTGTCAAGGGGACGGCCGGAAAACTTCGGCCGGCAGCCGTCTTTTTATATAATAGAACCGTGGTAAAACTTTCCGATATAAACCCAAAGCTCCTTAAAGCCCATTACGCCGTGCGCGGCAGGATAGCGATACGCGCCCAGGAACTGGAAGAGCAGGGCAGGAAAATAATTTACTGCAACATAGGCAACCCGCAGGCGCTCAAACAGAAGCCGATAACTTTTGTCAGGCAGGTGCTGAGCCTGCTGGAGTACCCCGCGCTTCTGGACCAGCCGGGAATTGAAAAATTTTTTCCCGCCGACGCCGTAAAGCGGGCGCGCATGATGCTTGATAAAAACCCCGCCGGCACGGGAGCCTATACCTGGAGCGCCGGCATCCCTTTCATCCGCAAGGCCATAGCCGAGTTCATTGAGAAACGCGACGGCATCCCCGCCGACCCCAACCGCATACTGCTTACCGACGGGGCAAGCAGGGGTGTACATACCGTTTTTACTCTGCTGACCAATAAAGAAAACGACGGCTATATGATACCGATACCACAGTACCCGCTTTACAGCGCCGCCATAGAGCTCCACGGGGCCAGACAGATAAACTATTTCCTTGACGAAGAAAACCGCTGGGGCCTGGATGAGGAGGAGCTGACCCGCAGCTTGGAGGGCGCAAAAAAAGCCGGCATAAACCCGGTGGCTATAGCCGTCATCAACCCCGGCAACCCCACCGGCGCCGTTCTCTCCAGGAAAAATATCGGCATGGTCATACGCTTCGCTAAAAAGCACGGCCTGGCAGTAATGGCCGACGAGGTTTACCAGGAGAACGTCTACGGCAAGGGGCTGGAATTCCATTCCTTCGCCAGGGTTATGTATGAACTGGGCGAAAAGGACGTTACGTTATTCAGTTTTCACTCCGTTTCAAAAGGCTTCCTGGGCGAATGCGGGCACCGCGGCGGCTATCTGGAAATACGCAACATGTCCGACGATGTTTACACCGAGGTGATAAAGCTGCTGTCCATAGGCCTCTGCTCCAACGTTGACGGGCAGATAGTCACTTACCTGATGGCGGCCCCGCCGTTGCCCGGCGACGAGAGCTATGAGCTTTACGTCAAAGAGCGCGACGCGATATTAGGCGGCCTTAAAGAAAAAGCGGAGATACTTGGGAAAGGCCTGAACGGGATAGAGGGCATGAAAACCTGTATTCCCGAGGGGGCTATGTATGCCTTTGTTAAGTTTGACCTGCCGCACCCGAAGGGCATAAATTCCGGGGCCATGCTCCCCGACGAGCGCCATAAGTACGAAGCCGCGCGGGATTCCGGATATTGCCTGAGTCTGCTGGAGAGCGCCGGCATCTGCGTGGTGCCTGGCTCCGGCTTCGGTCAGCGCCCCGGCACATTGCATTTCCGCGCCACCTTCCTGCCGCCCAAAGAGGATATTCTGGAGATGGTGGCAAAGATGAAAAAGTTCCACGCCGCCTATGTAGCGAAACTGCTGGAGTCCTGATGCCGGAGGAAAACAGCAAGGAGAAACCATGCCGACACAGAAGATAGTTTGGACAAAAACCGACGAAGCTCCCGCATTAGCGGCCTATTCGCTGTTGCCTATAGTCCGGGCATTCGTAAAGAGCGCCGGAGTAGAGGTGGAAACCAGTGATATTTCCCTGGCCGGCAGAATAATCGCGAACTTTCCTGAAAATCTGGCCGCTGCCCAGAGGATCCCCGATAACCTGACCCGCCTGGGGGAACTGGCGCTGAATCCGGAGGCTAATATCATCAAGCTGCCAAACATCAGCGCTTCGGTTCCCCAGTTGAAGGCGGCGATACGGGAGCTCCAGTCCCAGGGTTACAATCTCCCCGATTACCCGGAAGATCCGAAAAACGCCGCCGGGAAGGAGATCAGGGAGCGTTACGCAAAGACGCTTGGAAGCGCCGTCAACCCCGTGCTGCGCGAAGGCAACTCCGACCGGCGGGCGCCGCTCTCCGTTAAAAACTTTTCCAGAAAGAATCCGCATAAACTGGCGCCCTGGAGTCCGGACTCCAGGGCGCATGTCGCCCATATGACAGGAGGCGATTTCTACGGCAACGAGAAATCCCTCTGCCTGGAGAACGGCGGCGAATTCAGCATAGAGTTCGTCGGAGCCGACGGCAAGGCGGCCGCGCTGAAAAGCGGCCTCAAAGCCGACAGGGGCGAAATTATAGACGGGACATTCATGAGCAGGAAAGCCCTGCGCAACTTTTATTCCGAACAGATAGAGGATGCGAAGCGCGCGGGCCTGCTCCTATCGCTTCACCTGAAAGCCACTATGATGAAGGTCTCCGACCCTGTCATGTTCGGCCACGCCGTTTCAGTTTTCTTCGGGGACGTGTTTGATAAGCACGCCGAAATCTTCAAGGCGCTGGGCGTAAACCCCAACATGGGCCTCGGCGACCTCTACAAAAAGATACAGACCCTCCCGTCCGGCAGGCAGGCGGAGATAGAGGCGGATATCAAGGCGGTTTATGCGAAGCGTCCGGCGCTCGCCATGGTTGACTCCGGCAAGGGCGTCACCAACCTGCACGTGTCCAGCGATATAATTGTGGATGCCTCCATGCCGGTGGTAGTCCGTGACGGCGGCAAGATGTGGAACCCGGAAGGGAAGCTTCAGGAGACCAAGGCCATGATCCCTGACCGCTGCTACGCCGCCATATACCGCGAAATAATAGAGGACTGCCGCAGGAACGGCGCGTTTGATCCCGCCACCATGGGTTCCGTTCCCAACGTCGGCCTCATGGCCCAGAAAGCCGAGGAATACGGCTCCCACCCGACCACTTTTGAAATTCCAGCGGACGGAACTGTGCGCGTTGTAGACTGCGGAGGCAAAGTCATGATTGCGCATGAAGTGGAAGAAGGGGACATCTGGCGCCTGTCCAGGGTAAAAGACATTCCGATACAGGACTGGGTTAAGCTGGCCGTGAGGCGGGCCAGGACTACCGGCGCCCCCGCCGTGTTCTGGCTTGATAAGAACCGCGCCCACGATGCCCAGGTTATAGCCAGGGTGGAAAAATATCTGAATGACCACGACGCCGCCGGCTTGCAGATAAAGATCCTGCCGCCGGACGAGGCTATGAGATACTCCGTTGAGCGGATTCGCGGGGGGCTGGATACCATCTCGGTCACCGGCAATGTTTTGCGCGACTACCTGACAGACCTCTTCCCTATCCTTGAATTGGGAACCAGCGCCAAGATGCTCTCCATAGTTCCGCTGCTTGCCGGCGGCGGTCTTTTTGAGACCGGCGCTGGCGGTTCCGCCCCGAAGCATGTGCAACAGTTCCAGGAGGAAGGCTATCTGCGCTGTGATTCGCTCGGGGAATTCTCCGCCCTCGGGGCGTCGCTGGAGCATCTGGGCGCAGTTTTCAAGAACTACAAAGCCCTGATACTGGCCGAAACCCTTGACCAGGCCATCGCCAGGTTCCTGGATAACAATAAGTCGCCGGCCCGCAAGGTGGGGGAGATAGACAACCGCGGCAGCCACTACTACCTGGCCCTGTACTGGGCGCAGGCCCTGGCCGCGCAGTCAAAGGATGCCGGTATGCGGGCGAAATTCGCCAGGGCCGCGAAGCAGCTGGAGGAAAACGAAGCCGGGATAAACAGGGAACTTATCGCCGCCCAGGGCGGAGCGGTGGATCTTGGCGGCTACTATCATCCGGACTCCGTGAAGGTTTCAAAAGCCATGCGCCCCAGCCCCGCGCTGAACGCGATCATCGACGCGATAGGTTAATTTTTGCAACGGAGGTTTTATATGGGAAAGAAAACAATATTCGCGCTGGTTATGCTCTGTTCCGGCGGCGTTTTCGCCGCTAAACCGGCATTAGCATTAACAGAAGCGGAGTTTCTTGCTCAACATGCCGCTCCGGCCAAAACATATGAGGTTAAAGCCGTTCTGGTGGCGCCTTATTCGGGCGTGATAACCCCGGCCGCAGCCGAATTCATCTCCGGCGCGGTGGACAAGGTTAATGGGCCCGGCGGGGCCGACCTTCTGGTGATAGC
>CAZYFL010000005.1:5210-21312 GCA_964646805.1 uncultured Elusimicrobiaceae bacterium
CGGCCTGGATTCGTCCATGCGCGTGATCATTCAAAAGATGCTGGCTTCAAAAAAACCCGTGGCGGTTTATGTCTCACCACAGGGGGCGCGCGCGGCCTCGGCCGGAGTTTTTATTTCCATGGCTTCTCCTCTGGTGGCCATGGCGCAGGGCACCAACATCGGAGCGGCGCATCCGGTGATGATGGGTGCCATCCCCCGGGGGCTGAGCGGCAGGGATGACAAGAAAAAAGAGCCCATGGAGGAAAAAGTCCTCAACGATGCCTCCGCCTACATTAAATCCATCGCCCAAAAGACCGGACGCAATGTGGAGTGGGCCATAAAGGCCGTCGCCAAAAGCGACTCTATTTCGGCGGAAGAGGCGGTGAAGATCGGGGTGGCTGATTTCGTGGCGGCGGACATGAACGAGTTTCTTGCCGGGATTGAAGGGCGCAAGGCAGGGGATTTCGGCACACTGCGCGCCGCCAAACCGGCGCTGGAATATTTCAGGCAGACGCGCAGACAGAAATTCCTGGCCACCATCACTGACCCTAACATAGCGATGCTCCTTATGAGTCTGGGCGCGGCGGGGCTTTTTATAGAGCTTTACAACCCGGGCCTGATACTGCCGGGCGTGGTGGGCGCGGTATCGCTGGTTACGGCTTTTTATTCTTTCCAGACGCTGTCGGCCAATTTCGCCGGAGTGGCGCTGATACTGCTGGGCTTCGTATTCTTCATAGCGGAGATAAAGGTTCTCAGCTACGGCCTGCTTACGCTGTCGGGGGCGTTGTCTATATTGCTGGGAGGGCTGATGCTGTTCAACCGGCCTTCCATGGGAGGGCTTTCTATTTCCATGAACATACTGCTTTCCTCAATTACATGGCTTATAGCGGTGGTGGCGGCGGTGGCTTTTATAGCGCTGCGGGCGCAACTGCGGAAGGTTGTCACCGGCATTGAGAGCCTGACGGATAAAAGGGGTCTGGCCAGGACCGCCCTCACGCCCAAAGGCAAGGTGCTGGTGGAGGGGGAGCTGTGGGACGCCGAGAGCGTCTCCGGCGACCTCCCCGAGGGCGCTCAGGTTGAAGTGACCGCCGTGGAAGGTTTCAAAATCCGCGTCCGCCCTGTGGAATAAAGGGATATTCCGGTAACTGAATGGCCGCTTGCAATTGTATTTGCAAGGTTGCATTTTTTGCTTGACGGGGCATGCGGATAATGTTATACTGTTTATGTAGTTGAACCCGAACTCAAGTTTTTGAAGCCTATTCTACCAAGCAACAATCGGAAGAGATAGAGCAGAGAGAGTTGAGTCAGGTAATGATAGTTGCCAGGAGGAATAGTAAAATGAGCAAGAGAATATATGTGGGCGGTCTGCCCTTCAAAACCACCGAAGAGGAAATGAATACCCTTTTCGCGACGTACGGCCAGGTTACCAGCGCCAAGCTGATCACCGATAAGTACTCCGGCCAGTCCCGCGGTTTCGGCTTCGTCGAGATGCCCAATGACGAAGAAGCGAATGCCGCGATGGAAAAGCTGAATGGCTCCGATTTTGGCGGCCGCAAGCTGACCATTAACGAGGCTCGCCCGATGGAAGCCCGCCCCCGCACCGGCGGTTTCGGCGGCGGCGGCGGTGATCGCGGCGGACGCGGCGGCGGCGGTGATCGCGGCGGACGCGGCGGCGGCGGTTACGGCGACAAGTGGTAAATTAAAATCCTTTAACGGTTTTAAACCGCCGTCCTGAAAAGGGCGGCGGTTTTTTTTAGTTAACCTGAAAACAAATTCACTTCTTTTTTACGTATTTTATCCGCTTCATGTCGGTGCCGGGGAAGTAGAAATCCAGTATGTCTTTATAGGCCATGTCATACTTGCCCGCCAGACCGGCCGCGCCGCTCTGGCACAGGCCGATCGCGTGGCCCCAGCCGCCGCCGTAAATCCAGTAATTGCGCACCTTGCCGTTTTTAAAGCGGTTTATCTCTATCTCAAACAGAGTGCTTTTGAGCGAACTGAAACCCAGGATATTGCGGATCATATGCTCTTTAGCGATCGTAACGGATTTCTTCCTGCCCACCAGTTTTATGGAATTGACATTGCCGGAGGGACTGCGCCTTAGCGGTATAATGTCAACTACCTCGCCTATAGCGTAATCCATGTTGATGCGGAAGGTCATGTCCTTATGACGTATTATTTTCATCCAGCGGAATTCCGAGGCGCGCACACGGTCCGTGTAATTGCAGTTGGCCTGGGGGTTTCCCGTCAGCCACAGGTGCGCCTCCCACGGATCCAGCGGCTCCTGCCGTTTGTCCGGGGCTATGTCGGGCCTGGTAACCAAATAGGGGGAATCTCCCCAGCCGGTAACCTCTTTTGAGGCTTGTATCCACCCTCCGCAGTTTGAATGGTAAAAAGTGTAGGCGGGCCGGCCGTGGTAGGTGAGTATCTCGCCTTCGGTGTCCACCACCGCGCGGCTGGTAGTGTTGGCCTCGTTTGATTTGCCCTTGTAGGCCTGGCAGTGCTGGCCGTCGCAAAGGTGGTAGCCGCCGCTTTTATGCTGGCCGCCGCGCGCCCTGCGAATAAGTACCTGCGTACGGGCTATAACGGCCTGCGCCTTAAGCGATTCGTACGGCCACTGCGGCGACACTTCGCTCGGCACCACGCCCAGCAGGTAAAGCTCATTCTCTATGATGTTTACCACGCCTATGCCGCGCCCGCCGTTAGGGTAAAGCTCTATGTAGCCGCGGTACTGTCGGTCCGCCCCGCGGAACCAGGGGTTTTTTGTTTTTGAAGAGGCGTCAAAAATAACCGAGCCGTCCGTTCCGGCAGGTCTTACCAGTATGGCCCCCGTAAACCGGCCGTAAACGACGCCGCTGGGGGCGGCAAGCGCCACCTTGCCGTCCTCCCATGTGACGGTCCAGGCTTCGTCCGGGGGGATAGTTGCGAAAACCTTGCCGCTGGTTTTACCGGTCACGGTCAGGCCCTCAAAGGATTTTATCTTAAGAAGATTATTCCTGCCCTGTTTGCCGGTGGCGGTAGTCCCGATGCCCACCCGTATCCTCACGGAGGAGGAGAGGCTTTCCAATGCGTCCAACGGCTCCATCACCAGCGGCTTCGTAATCCTGAAAGGCGGGCGTATTTCCTCCGGTTGCCTGCTCAGCTTTCCCTCCAGCACCCTCATCATCCTGGACGCTATGGGGTGGCCCGGGGCGTAGTCCAGCACGCGGTAATACTGGTTCCACGCCTCATTAAACTTGCCCTGCCGGGCGTAGATTCCGGCCAGCGGCAGGCGGGCTTCGGTGAAGGAGGGGTCTTTGCGCAAGGCCTCTATCAGCGCCTCCTCGGCCTCCTTGTGCATCTTGAAATTCATATAGTTCCAGGCCAGAATATAGTCCACCCCGGCGAAGTCGGGGCGGAGCCGGCGGTACTTGTCCAGATGGATCAGCGTTTTTTCTTTTTCGTTCAGGTTTGAATAGACGCTGGCCAGCCCCAGTTCAGCGCGGGCATGCAAAACCTGTATCCTTATGGCCGTCTCAAAGGCGGAGCGGGCGCCGTTGTAATCCGCCTGGTGGAAGCGCAGCCAGCCCAGCTCCGAATAAATATCAGGGTTTTGCGGGTCGCGCTCAAGGGCTTGCGTCATGGCGCGGGCGGCTTCGTAATAGCGGCCGGCCTGCTTAAGGCAGATAGCCGCGTTCATTATGGGGCGCGGGTTTTGGGGGGTAGTAGCGGCCAGCGCGAAATAGGCGGAGGCGGCCCGCAGCAGTTCCCCTTTGAGGTAAAGTTCGTGAGGCGGCGCAGCGCAGTAACCCGCGCCGGATTGCAACAGGATGAATAAAAGAATAAAATTAAATCTTCGCACGGTTTTTATATCGTATTAAATTAGTAACCGTTCAGGTAGCCAGGGACGCCGGCGACGAGATTTCCGTGCTACGCAGGTTGCTTGAAGAGGTCAGTAAGCTGTTGGATGCCTATTTGCAGACTATTCTGACTACTGACTACTGACTACTGACTACCGAATTCCATCTCCCCAGGTACTTGCATCTAATGTCTGAAGAACTTTCCGATTCAGGGCTTATAGCCGCCTTCAAGGCCGGGGATGTCGAGGCCCTAGGACTGTTGATGGAGCGGCATAAAGCCGCTGTTTACGGTTATCTGCTGCGGCTTACCGGCCGGCCCGATGCCGCTGACGACCTGTTCCAGGAGGTCTTCCTTAAGCTGGTAAAAAACCCGTCCGCCTACGGGGAAAAGGATAAGTTAAAGGCCTGGCTTTTTACTGTGGCCCGCAACGCCGCCCTGGATTATTTCAGGCGGGAAGAGGTTAGAAGCGAAGTCCAGCTTGAGGGCGACGGAGAACGTCCCGGCCCTGCCGATTTTGCGGCTTCGCCCGTGCCCGGCCCGGAAGAGGCCGCTCTCAATAAGGCCTTGGGGGAAAAGCTTGACGCAGCGCTGGCGCTGCTCTCCCCGGACCAGCGGGAGGTATTCTACCTGCGCCATTATTCCGAACTGTCTTTTAAGGAAATAGCCGGAATACTTTCGGTTCCAATAGGCACGGCGCTGGCCCGCATGAGCCGTGCCGCCGCCATGTTGCGTAAAAAACTGGAACGGCAATAGCTGCCGTGTAAAATAAGTATTTATCCGCATCGCTTCAGTTACAGGGTTATCGTGTAGCGGCACAGAAGAAAGCCCCCTGTCCTCCACGATACCAGGGTCCAGCCCTGTCCTGTTAGGCGTCGTTATGGATTGACCCGCGCCTGCGCCCTGCCGGTTGCGTAGCAGCGGGATATGTTGCAGTTGGTTATTTCCGACCCGATCGCCATGCAGCCCTCAATATCATTTAAGGTGCCGTACAACCACAAGAATATCATACAAGGTTCCCATCCCGACCGCAGGGGCCTAAAGTCCCGGCTGAAGCATGTAAATTGGCCCCTAGCCCACGGGCCTTTTGGGTTCACGGCTATGGGCGTTGATGACCGAAACGTTGATTGACGCAGAACGGCTGCGAGCAATCCTGGCTCTACGCATCCAGATAAGGTTTAACAGCAGTTGATGCAACGCCGTGCAGGAAGTGCCGATGCAACAATACCTGTTTTGCCCGACCGGCGCTTTATATACATATGATACAATACTTGCATAGGTGCCGTCCTGCTCAGGCCGCACTGCACCCCTATGAACGGACATCGGGCAGTGCCCTCGGGTGGCAAGTTCATTGTTTCATGCAGATAATATACAATAAGGCCTATCCCCTTAAACTGAAGCTGAGGTTGAATTGTAACGCAAGATCATACACTTGACTGAGGATATCCGTCGGGGATTGTTTGGTCATTTCTCTTATCGGAGTAGCGTTACGCCATTACTTCATCAAAGGGGATAGCCCGATATATAATTTAACCTGGTTGTCTCTATGAAATGCATTGTAACCGGCGGAGCAGGGTTTATCGGCAGCCATATGGTTGATGCCCTGCTTGATGAGGGGCATGAAGTCACGGTTTTGGACAATTTTTCAACCGGCAGGATGGAAAATCTCGTCCATCACAAGGAAAAAGCCGGTCTTTGCTTTGCGCAGGCTGATATTACCGAACTGGAGGCGATACGCCCCTTATTTAACGGCATAGACTGGGTCTTTCATTTCGCCGCTCTGGCCGATATCGTGCCGTCCATCGTAAACCCTGTGGGCTATTACCGCTCCAATGTGCTGGGAACGATGCATGTGCTTGAATGCGCGAGGCTCTCCGGGGTCAAACGTTTTATCTACGCCGCTTCCTCCTCGTGCTACGGCATCGCCGGCGCATATCCCACCCCCGAATCCAGGCCGGCGGCGCCGGAATATCCGTACGCGCTGACAAAGTACTTGGGCGAGCAGACCGCCCTGCACTGGAACCGGGTATATAAACTGCCGCTGATCTCCCTGAGGCTTTTCAATGTATATGGACAGCGTTCGCGCACAAGCGGCGCATACGGGGCTGTCTTCGGGGTATTTTTGGCCCAGAAGCTGGCGGGCAAGCCTTTCACCGTAGTAGGGGACGGCGCCCAGACGCGTGATTTCGTATTCGTCACCGATGTGGCGCGGGCGTTTCTGGCTGCGGCAGGCTCTTCCGTGAGCGGGGAAATTTTCAATGTCGGCTCCGGCAGACCGCAAAGCGTCAATCGGCTGGTGGAACTGCTTGGCGGCCCGGTAACGCACATGCCCAGGCGCCCGGGGGAACCGGACACTACTCACGCGGATGTGTCGCGGATACGCGCCGCGCTTGAATGGGAAGCGCGGGTTTCTTTTGAGCAAGGCGTACGGGCGATGCTGGACAATATCGATTACTGGCGCTCCGCCACGGTCTGGTCGCCGGAGCGCATCGCCGAGGCCACACGCGACTGGTTCCACTATCTTGGAGGGTCAAAATGAAATTCGGGACAGACGAGCGCGGCAAAATCCGGACGATAGAAGAAGTGGCGCGCATAGTGGAACGGCTGAAAAGGAAAGGCAAGGTAATTGTGCATTGCCACGGCGTATACGACCTGATGCACCCCGGCCATATCAGGCATCTGGAAGCCGCCCGCCGCCAGGGAGACGTGCTGGTCGTTACCATCACACCGGACAGGTATGTAAATAAAGGCCCGGGACGTCCGGTGTTCAACGGGCATTTGCGCGCTGAATCCATCGCGGCTCTGTCGTGCGTGGACTATGCCGCGATCAATTGCTGGCCGACGGCGGTGGAAGCCATCAATCTGCTCAAGCCGGGCGTTTATGTAAAGGGCTCCGACTATGCCGCGCCGGAGCAGGATATCACCGGCGGCATCGTGCACGAGCGTGAGGCCGTGGAGCAATGCGGCGGGCGCGTTCACTTCACCGACGAACTTTCGTTCAGTTCTACCGAACTGCTCAATAATTTCTTCAGCGTTTTCCCCGCCCCAACAAAGGCTTTTCTCGCTGAATTTAAATCCGTCCACAGCGCGGACAGCGTCATAAACTCGATGCGGAGCCTCGCATCTATGAAAATACTGGTCATCGGGGACACTATTATAGACGAATATCATTATTGCAAGGGTCTCGGCAAAGCCACCAAGGAAAATTTTATTTGCACCAAATTCATCAGCGAAGAGCGCTTTGCCGGAGGTGTCCTTGCCTGCGCCAATCATAGCGCGGGGTTCGTCAAAGAGGTGAACATGGTCACCTGCCTCGGGACGCAGGATGACAAGCGGGATTATGTGCTCGCCCATCTCAAGCCGAATATCGAACCAACGCTTTTTGCCAGACCCGATGCCTGCACGGTCATCAAACGCCGCTTTGTAGACCCCGCTTTCCTGAATAAGCTCTTTGAGGTGCAGTTTTTCAACGATTACCCGCTGCCGCCGGAGCTGAGCGTCGAGGTGAGGGATTTCCTTGAGGGCGCCGTCCCGGCCTATGACATGGTGCTTGTTTCCGACTTCGGTCATGGATTCATAGATGAGAAAATTATTGAAGTGCTTTGCCGCAAAGCGCGCTTTCTGGCGGTAAATACCCAGACGAACTCCGCCAATACCGGCTATAATCTGATCACAAAATACCCGCGAGCCGATTATGTCTGCATTGATGAACCGGAGATGCGCTATGCGGCACGCGATAAATACGGGGATATACGGATCGCCATAGAGAAAATCGCGCGGGAATTGCATTGCGGCAAGGTTGCCGTCACCCGCGGACATCTGGGCGCAGTGACCTACGAACGCGCCGACGGTTTTTTTGAAATTCCTGTGTTTTCCGACAAAATCGTAGACCGCGTCGGCGCCGGCGACGCTTTTCTCTCCGTCACCGCGCCCATGGCGGCCGGAGGAATTCCGATGGATGTCATAGGCTTGGTTGGTAACCTTGCAGGCGCTTTAAATGTAAGCGTTGTCTGCAATAGGTCGTCAGTTGAACCGGCGCCGCTCCATAAGTCGGTGATCGCAATGTTAAAGTGAGATCATAACCATGCCGCCGACACTTGACAATTACGCCGCAACCCTGCAGTCGCTTCTCAGCGCCTGTGCCGCTACCGGTAACGGCGCCAAGCCGTTTATTTTTGTGGACGCCGTTTCCGCCGTGACAAGCCGCATCGCCGCGCTGCGGGGAACCCCGAAAAAAGTCATCGCGATCGGCAACGGCGGTTCGGCGGCGGTGGCCAACCACTTTGTCCTTGATCTTTGGAATAACTCCGGCGTAAAAGCGATATCTTTTGCCGATGCCTCATTGTTGACCTGCATGAGCAATGATTACGGCTATGAGAATGTCTTTCGCAAGCCGATCGGGATGTTTGCCGAGACGGGGGATATCCTTGTGGCCATTTCAAGCTCAGGCAAATCGCAGAACATCATCCATGCCGTAGACGAAGCGATGGCGCGGGGGCTGTGGTGCGTGACGATGTCGGGATTTAAGCCCGATAATCCGTTAAGCCGCAAGGGACATGTGAACTTTTTTATAAACAGCGGAGCTTACGGCATGGTTGAACTTGCCCACGCGGTTTTGTGCCACTATGTTTCCGACATTCTCGCGGAAAAATGAGCCCTTATGGACAAATACCGTATTGATTCGCATAAGCTCGTCTATCACCCCAAAAGAGTCAGCGCCTGGCTTGCCGGCCGCAATATCTACCCGATCTATGCGGAGATCTCCCCTTCCGGCGCATGCAACCACCGTTGCGTTTATTGCGCGCTTGACTTCATGGGATACAAGCCGAGGCTGCTTGACGCCGGCATCCTCATCAAGCGCCTGCGCGAGATGGGGAAGTTGGGCATTAAGAGCGTAATGTACGCCGGGGAAGGGGAGCCGTTCCTGCATCCCCGGATGGCCGACATAGCCAACAGCACAAAATTCGCGGGCATAGATGCCGCATTCACCACCAATGCCGCGCTTTTCAAGCCCGCCACAGCCAGGGAATGCCTCGGCAGCATTGAATGGCTCAAGGTAAGCATTAACGCCGGCACGCCTGAAACCTACGCCAGCATTCACAGGTGCAGGCCTCAGGATTTTGAAGCCGTATTCGCGAACATGGCATACGCCGATACGCTCAGGCGGCGCAAAGGCTACCGCGTCACGCTTGGAATGCAGATAGTGCTCCTTCCGGAAAACGCGGGGGAAGTTGAAACGCTGGCCGTGCGCGCCAAAGAGATCGGCATGGATTACCTGATAGTCAAGCCATACTCCCACCACCCGCAAAGCAAAACGACCAGGTACCGCAATATCCGTTACACCGCGTACGAGGAGCTTGCCCAACGCCTCCAACGCCATGCGTCGGAAACATTCAATACCGTGTTCCGCCTGAAAACAATGCAGAAATGGGACGCCGCCGCCAAACACTACGGCAAGTGCTGCGCCCTCCCCTTCTGGACATATATCGACGCGGGGGGAAATGTCTGGGGCTGCAGCATGTTTTTGGGCAAAAAGGAGTTTCTTTACGGTAATATCATAACTTCCACTTTCAAAAAAATATGGGAAGGTCCAAAGCGCCGAAGCTCGCTAAGGATGGTGGCAAAGGAACTGGACACCTCCGCCTGCCGGATAAACTGCCGTATGGATGAGATAAACAACTACCTTTGGGAGCTGCGCAACCCGCCCGGGCATGTGAATTTTATTTAGGATAAAACATGAAAAAAAGCCTGTTGATTCTATGGGTTTGCGCGCTGGCGTATTTCTTCATCTTCTCCGGGATCGACTGGGGAGTTCCCTCGGCCGGGAGAATCGCGTTGGTTATGGACGAGCAGATCGGTAAGGTTGCTACATCTGGTCGCGGACGCAAATATACCGATCTATGTGATAGAGAGAATATAAGGCAGCCCGGATATTGACAGTTTGTTGGTTTAAAAACCGTAAATTGCAGCAACAATCCCGTTCATATGCGCCGCATATCGAAAACAGCCAAACTGAAGCTCCTGCGGACCATGGTTCGCATCCGCCGCTTTGAGGAGAAGATCGTCAGCGTTTACGGTGTGCAGGACATGAAGACGCCGGTCCATCTTTCCATAGGCCAGGAGGCCGTCGCCGCGGGCGTATGCGTCAATCTGGAGCCTGAAGATTACGTTTTCAGCACTCACCGCAATCACGGGCACCTCTTGGCCAAGGGCGCCGCGATGGCGCCGCTTGTCGCCGAATTATACGGCCGCGCCAGCGGCTGTTCCAAAGGCAAGGGCGGGTCCATGCATATGCTTGACACAGCGGTATGCTGCATGGGCACCTCCGCCATTGTCGGCGGCGTCATCCCGCTGGCGGCGGGCGCGGCACTGGCCTCTCTCATGCGGCGCGAGAACCGTATTTCGGTTTCATTTTTCGGGGACGGCGCTTCCGAGGAAGGTCTCTTCCACGAAGCCCTTAATTTCGCCGCGCTCAAAAAACTGCCGGTGATATTCGTATGTGAGAACAACGGCTATGCCACCAATTCCCCGCTGCGCGCCCGGCAGCCGCAGCCGGACATCGCAGCCCATGCCCGGGGCTACGGCCTTGCGGGAGTAACGATAGACGGCAATGACGTGCTCGCGGTCTGCGCAGCCGCCGCATCGGCGATCGCCGGGGCGCGCGCCGGCATGGGGCCGACTTTGCTTGAATGCAAAACATACCGCTGGAAAGGCCATGTTGGCCCGGACTGCGATTATCTCAAAGGGTGCCGTCCCAGAGAGGAACTTGACGCCTGGATAAAGCGCTGCCCCGTGGAATCTTTCAAGCGTTTCCTTTTACACGGCGGCATTATTGCCGCTCCGGCCATTGACGTTATGATCAGGGAGATCGACGCCGAGATTTCCGAGGCGTGGGCCGAAGGTCTGACGGGTAAAATGCCCGTGCCCGGGGACCTTTACAAGGACGTATACTGAATGCCCTGGACTAAAGTGCTTATTGACAAGACGGATTTCGAGGACACGCTCGGCAAAACCGGTTTGCGGGGTTTGTCCTACCGCGACGCCCTCCGCGAAGCGCAGGAACAGCTCCTTGAATCCGACCCCTCAGTTTTTTTGATCGGCGAAGGCATTGACGACCCGGGAGGGGTGTTCGGTTCCACA
Organism: uncultured Elusimicrobiaceae bacterium; assembly: GCA_964646805.1. Lineage (GTDB taxonomy): Bacteria > Elusimicrobiota > Elusimicrobia > Elusimicrobiales > UBA9959 > UBA9959. The sequence continues at coordinate 16,167 of CAZYFL010000005.1, forward strand.
ATCGGCCTTTGCAGCCGGTTCCCGGAACGCGTTCTTGATGTACCTCTTGCGGAGAACGGACTGACCGGTGTCGCCATGGGCGCGGCCATAGCGGGCATGCGCCCCATTTTCATACATATGCGCGTTGATTTTCTGCCTATGTGCATGGATGCGATAGTCAATCACGCCGCCAAGTGGCGCTATATGACCGGAGGACGGGTGGGAGTCCCGCTTGTCATCAGAAGCATTACTGGAAGGGGCTGGGGATCGGCTGCGCAGCATTCCCAGGCCCTGCACGCGTTGTTTACGCATATCCCGGGTCTCAAAGTGATAATGCCGGCCGTGCCGTACGACGCCAAGGGGCTGCTGATATCAGCGTCCCGCGACGGGAACCCGGTGCTGGTATTTGAGCACAGGTGGCTTTATGATTTCAAGGGCTATGTGCCTCAGGAAATATATGAAGTCCCGTTCGGCAAGGGCGTCATCCGCCGCGAAGGGCGGCATGTTACAATAGTTGCGCTGTCCCTCATGGTTTACGAGGCGATAAAAGCGGCGCGGGATCTTTCCTCACACGGCATAGAGGCGGAGGTTATAGACCCCCGCACCATAAGACCGCTTGATGAGGATATTATCTTTTCCTCAATTAAAAAAACCGGACGTCTCATAATCGCCGACACGGGAAGCCTGACAGGTTCATTCGCCTGCACTATCGCCGCGCTGGCTGCGCAAAATGCATGGCATGACCTGAAAGCGCCAGTGCGCCTGGTCTGCATGCCAGACACCCCGGTGCCGGCGTCTCCGGCTTTGGAAGCCGCCTATTATCGCGGCAAAGACGACATCATCGCCGCAGCGCGGTCGATCTGCAAATAACTATAACCTATGGCTGAAAATATCATTTTGGACGGGCAGAAACTCGCCTGGCATCGCGACAGGGTCCAGGCCTGGCTGCGCGGCGAACGCATAGCCCCCATCACTATTGACTGTTCCCTGACGCGCAGGTGCTCATATCGGTGCATGTACTGCTACGGCCAGCTACAGGCTAACGACGAAAAAAAAATGACGCGCGAAGTTATTCTGCGGTTCCTTACGGATGCAGCGGACATCGGAGTGAAAGCGGTCAGTTTCGTAAGCGACGGCGAGAGCACCTGTTCCCCCCATCTTTACGACGCGATATTGCACGGCAGAGCGCAGGGGCTGGACATTGCGCTGGGCACAAACGGTTATCTGCTCAAAGAGACCAGGCTTGAAGATATTTTACCGGAGCTCACCTATCTGCGCTTTAATGTCTCCGCCGGAGAAGCCGCCCGCTATAAAGAAATTATGGGGGCGCCCCCCGACGGTTTTGACAAAGTCTGCTCCGTCATCCGGCGCAGCGTAAATATCAAAAGGCGCAGGAATCTTCCCGTGACCATCGGCCTGCAGATGGTGCTGATGCCGCAATTCACCGATCAGATCCTGCCGCTGGCCAGACTGGGAAAAGAACTCGGCGCGGATTATCTTGTCATAAAACATTGCTCTGACGACGAAGACGGCAGCCTCAAAGTGGACTATAGCCGCTACCACGCGCTGACCGGCCTTCTTCAGGAAGCGGAAGCGCTTTCAACCAAAGACTATCTGGTAAGGGCGAAGTGGTCCAAGCTCATGAGCGGCGGAAAACGCGAATACGATCACTGCTTCGGGCCGCCTTTCATTCTCCAGATTTCCGGCTCAGGCCTGGTGGCCCCGTGCGGAATGCTGTTTAACAGCAAATACAGACGGTTTCATATGGGCAATATCGCGGAGAAATCCTTCAGGGAAATATGGCAAAGCGACAGATATTGGGAGGTTATCAACTTCATAGCGTCCGAAAAGTTCGACGCACATACCATGTGCGGAACTTTGTGTCTCCAGCACAAGGTCAACGAATTTCTCTGGGACCTGAAACACAACCGTATTGATTTTCCGGAGGCAGGTGCCTCCCCGCCGCAGCACGTGAATTTCATCTGACAAAAATTTTGCCGCAAAAGTTTTTATGGAAATTTGTATTGTCCGGCGTTATGGTTTTTTAAGCTTTAATTCCCAGTAGACTCTTGCTATGGTTTTTAAAACGCTCCAGATGTTTTCCGTGCGCAGGGCTTTTGAGTAGCCATGCTGGCGGCTGCGGATCCTCATGCCCACCTCAATGTAGGAATGCCCTGCTTTTAACAGTCTTGTCAGAATCTCCGCCTGATATGCAAACCCGTCCGTGGTCATGGAGACTTTGGTCACAATGTCTTTTTTATGCACCACGGGGCCGTTATAATACTTGAGGTTATAGCCGAATAATAGATTCAAAAGCGCCGTAAAACTCCCAGAGATCGCGCGCCTCATCAGGGATCTTTCTTTGGGATTGACATGATAGGGTAGCACCATATCCGCTTTTCCAACGCAGTTGAACACATCCTTTATGGAATTCTCGAGCATTTCATTGTCGCCGGGAACAAATCCTATATAATTTTTGGTCGCCAGACTTACGCCGAGCCTGTAATTGTGACCTAAGCCCATATTTTTGGAATTGTGAACGACCCTTACATTGGGGTCTTCCCGGGAAATTTCATCGGCTACGGAACCGGTGCCGTCCGAACTCGCGTCGTCGATAATCAATATCTCATATTCGCGGAATTTACCGGCTGCCGCCGCTTTGATTGCCGCAACGGTATCCACTATATTCCCCTCTTCGTTGTAAGCCGGGACAATTACCGATATGGAATATTTGTCGGTCATACATTAGGTGGAAACGGTTTTCTTGCCCACAACAAATACTTCATTTGTCGGAACCGCTTTGATTGTTTCTGGCAATGCCGTGTAGTCAATGCGCCGTTTTAAGTGCTTTGGCACCGTTCGCAGTACCGCATTCATATACACATCGCGTTTCTGCGCCATTACATATGGTTCGCATGCCGTCATCTTAAATCCGGCCTTTTTCAATGCGACAACCAGCGCTTGTTCCGTCCAATATAGCAGATGCTCCGGAGGTTTATGCTGATACGGTATTCCGGTTTCCGTGTTGACTGTCGTTAAAACCACATATCCGGCCGGGCGTAAATAACGGTTGATATCTTTAAGAACTCCCACGGGATCGGTTACATGCTCCAGTACCCCCCATAAGGTAACGCAGTTGTATTTTCCGGCTTGCAATAATTCCGGTTTATAACAGGTATATTGATCGAATTTTTTCCATTTTTCGCCGCCTAATTGCGTAAAAACGCCCCGCCCGCACCCGAAATCCAGCAAAGAGGACGCTTTGCCGACGCCGTATCTTTTCAGCCGTTTGATATTTTTCTGCCCGGTTTTTATCAATACTTCTTTTGTCGCCCGCGCATCCGAATATCCTTTGTAAAATGAATTTAATTGGGCTTTATCCGGCATCGGATAGCAAAATTCCACCCGGCACCCGCCGCATTTATATATATTCCACAGCTTATCAGGCATCCGCTCATGCCCCCCTTGCTTGATAAAATATCCTTTGTTTCCGCATATGATACATTTTGTGCGGGCAATTGCCATATTTTTCCTCTTTATGGGCAAATTATACATTAAAGGTTCACAAAGATATATTTTTGCCCATACAATATAATTAAACTATATTTCAAAACCGAAATCTGTTGATATCCCGTTTTTTGAAATAAAGGAAGGCGAACAGGCACTCATCCTTGAAAAGCCGGTTTAGCTGCCTTTGCGTTTATTTCATATAATTGGGTTATGACGACAACCGGCCTGAATGAAGATAAAAGAACCAGCAATATGGCTTTGTGGGGAATTTTGATCTTCGGATTCGCGCTCAGAGCGGCGTATGTCCTTAGTGTCAGGGTCCTTCCCTGGAGCGATATGGCCCTCTGGGATGAATACAGGCTTTCCATCCTGCATGGGCTGCCGTATCCCGTAGGCTGGACTCCGCTCTATCCCGCGTTACTTGCGCTCTTAACAAAACTTTTTGGAGAAAGCTATTTAATTTTTAACATGGCCAATGCCTTCTTCTCGGCTCTGACCTGCCTTTATATTTATCTTTGCGCAAAAGAGGTTTTCGGCAGGAAAACGGCCTATATTTCGCTGCTCATATCCGCCGTTTATATTGATATGATATGGTACTGCGGCGTTATGCTGGCGGAAACCTTCACCATTTTTCTGCTTACTGTCCTGGTTTATAACATCATTAAAAATGGAAGCCCTATTGTCAGCGGGATTATTTTTGGGCTTACCTGCCTGACAAAAGGCTCGTTCCTAATCTGTCTGCCCGCCTTGCTGTTCTGGATTCATTATAAGTATAAGCCGGAGGGCTGGTTTAAAAAAGCGGCTCTTTTCTCCGTTTTCGCTTTTTTGGTCATTCTGCCGTGGAGCATCAGGAATGTCACGGGCATTAAAACGACTCTGTTCCTCAAAACAACTATACTTATTGAGCCGACCTGGGCGGAGACGATTTTTGCCGGACATAATCCTTATGCCACCGGCGGTCCCGACTTTTATTTTCTGAAGCACGAATATAGTAAATTCTACACTGATCCATCGCTCTCGCCAGTAGAGAGGAACCGGATATTCCTCAAGAAGGCCCTTGAATTCGCCCTGGCAAACCCGCTAAGGGAGTTTCAGTTGACGCTCCTTAAAATATCAAAGCATCTTACTTTTGCCACTTCTTTCGTGCTTTACCGCGCGGACTACCCTGCCAGGAAGGTAATGTATGTTTTGAGCCTGCTGGAGAACATGGTGATATTCCCGTTGTGCATCCTAGGCTTTGTATTCTCCTTCAGGGATAAGAATGCTATAGGTTTCGCCGCTATTATCACCGTTTTTATCGGCCTTTTTGTCACCCTTTTTTGCGCCGAGGTCAGAAAACGGATGCCCTTCGTACCGTACATGCTTATCCTGGCCTCATACGGGGCGACGCTGCTGCCGGGTATTATAGCCGGGATAAAAAAAAGGGAAACAGGGGAAATGCGCGGCCGGCTTATGATCGCCGCCGTCTTAAGCAGTCTGCTGTTCCTTAATTTCTTCTACCAGGTCGCAACCAGATACAGGGATGTGCTGCAAAGGTTTTATTGAACAAAGCAAGCTGAGTAAGGAGGTTTATGAATATACCAAATAAACCGTGTTCCCTGGGGGTTCTGCTCCTGTGCCTTGGTGTAATGCCCGCTGGGGCCATTATGGACGGGGC
>CAZYFL010000006.1:0-20994 GCA_964646805.1 uncultured Elusimicrobiaceae bacterium
GTTGGGCATAAAGCGTTTTCCTTCGGACGCCACCATGACCCGGTTCTTCAGGCGGTTCCATCATCGGGAGATGTACGAGATATTCGAGCCCTTGCGCGCCTGGCAGATGAAGCTGCTGATGCCGCCGGGCGCCTATACACTGGACCTGGACTCGTCAGTATTCGAGCGTTACGGTAAACAGGAAGGGGCCGTGCTTGGATATGGCAGAGGAATAGGGCAGAGGAAATAGGGGACAGACACCTATTTATTGGTTTTTGGCCGCCCAACAGATAAAGCTCGCAGCCTGCGCCCGAACTCATGTTCCAGATTCTCCACAAATCTTCCATTACCCAGCGGCCTTCCTGTTTGTGTGTAAGTCCGGATATCAGAAATATCTACGGGATTATCCTGCTCCCTTAAAAACATCTGCCACTCAGACTGATTTGTGCCAGTATATTCCCACAGTTTTCCAAGATCAAAATCGAAATCTCCGTTCCCACCACAACAATGCATCGCCGCGCTGGACCATTTCCAAGCCTCAGGGAACTTCACCAGCCTAGCCCGCACTGGATTGCGTTCTATGTATCTTGCAGCTGCCAACAGATGCTGTCCGTTAAGAACGCAGGAATAAAAACGCCCCTGCCAAAGATGACCGTGCACCTTATGTTTTCCATTGAAGTACTGGGAATAACGCATGTTCGCGTACTTGAAAGCGCGCGCCAGAGATCCCTCTTCAACAGGTACCGCAAGAAAATGGACATGATTATCCATAAGACAATACGCAAGCACCGAAAGGCCATTTTTCCTGCTGTATTCAGCCATCCAAATAAGATAACGCTCCCTGTCGGAGTCTTTGTTAAATATTTCCTGACGGTAGTTGCCGCGCTGCGTGATATGATGCGGAAGGCCTACCCCCACAACCCTTGCCAGTCTTGGCATAAATTGAATGATAGCCCAATATCTTTTGTCTTGTCAATGGGAAATAGGTGTCTGTCCCCTATTTTCGTCCCCTATTTTCCATGGGAAATAGGTGTCTGTCCCCTATTTTCTCTATTTTCCTCTACCTCCCCCGCTGTACCGCCCGCTTTTCATGACGGCGAAATGGGCGACATCGGACTTAGTCAGGAAATGGGGCGTAAGTTTCAGCGCTCTGATACAATCCAAAATGTAGAACAGGGCCGTAAGCGTTTCGTTGACCGCTCCCAGCTCCCCCTTCCCGTCCAGGGCTTCAGGCCCGCAATAAAGGGCTTGGTCCGGAGACAGTATATTCTCCAGCATGAAAGACTTCCCGTAATCGGCCAGGCGGGCCGCATTATACGCGGATAGCCCCGCCGAAAACTTCACCTCCGGGTATGGCGGTAGCGAAAGCCCGCGGCGTATGGTCTCGTTCACGCGCTCATTTAGTTCCAACGCGCCCTCCACCCCGGCGTGAGCCGCCGCGAGGCCGTGGTTGGCAAGAAAAAAAACCTGCGGCCCCGAAGCCCGCGCCCTGTCGTTTATAGCCGAGCAAAGCTGCGGCCCGGGGGACTTGTAAGAAATAAACTCCGCTCCCGGGAATATTTCCCGGCCTAGGGCGTGCCCCTCGGCGCTCATGTTGAGAATATTGGCGTAAACCGAATGTGTGTGTATAACCACGGTGTTCAATAGCGCGTGGAAACCTGTTTCAATGGAGGGACTGGCCGGTTTCATGTCCTTCACTGGCAGGGCCTGCGCGCAGATAAAATCGTAAAACCCGCTCTCTCCGCCCGGACCGCCGGCGATGCGGCGGCGTATATTGCCGTAATTTACCAGCACATAGCCGCTGCCGGATGTGACAGTCTTCAACTGTACGCCGGAAGCCTTCACCAACATGCGTTCGGCGCCGATCTTTATGGAAACATTGCCGCCGCCGCCCTGTATATAGTCCGGGCGCGAGCCGACCGCGCGGGCGGCGCGGGCCAGGAGTTCGGGGGCCGTATCCAGCGACGGGTCGTAAGGCATTATTTTTGGGACCGCGGATGCGCCTTGTCGTACACTTCCTTCAGACGCTCAAGCGAAACGTGCGTATAAATTTCAGTGGTCTGCAAATTCTTATGGCCCAGCATCTCCTGCACGGACTTCAGGTCGCAGCCGTGGTCAAGCATATGCGTGGCGAAGGAATGCCGCACCGAATGAGGATTCATGGATCTGGTGAACCTGGCCCGCCTAGCCATCTTCCTGAATATCAGCGCTACCCCTGTCCCGGTCAGGCGCGTATTCTTGTGGTTTAAAAAAAGCGGCAGACCGCAGGCCGGCGGTTTGGGCCTGGTTTCAAGATATTCCCGCAAGGCTGTCAGGGCCTTCTCCCCCACCGGAACCAGGCGCTCTATGGAGCCTTTGCCCATCACGCGCGCGAAGCCTGAATACAAATCCAAATCTCCGATATTCATCCCGGCGGCCTCGGAGCGGCGAAGGCCGCTGGAATATATCAGTTCAAACAGGGCGTAGTCGCGCAGGGCGAAATAATAATTCTTTTCCCTGGCGTTAACTTCCTCCGGGCGGTTATAGTCCTGCAGTTTACCGATTTCCCCCTCGGTCATAAAACGCGGCAGGCGTTTTTCCTTCTTTGGGATGATGATCAGGTCGAAAGGGTCCGTCTCTATCTGTCCCGTCTCCAGCAGGTAACGGATGAACGAGCGTACGGCTGAAATTTTCCTGAGCAGGGTGTTGCGGGAAACCTTCCTGTCGCTTATGGAGGCTATGTAACCGCGCATCAGCAGGCGGTCCATACTTTTTGGGGAGTCAACCTTATTGGCGGCGGCGTAAGCGTTAAACACGGAAAGGTCAAACTGGTAGGCCTTAATTGTGTTGCGGGCGAAGTTACGCTGCACCTTAAGGTGCAGCAGAAACCGATCTATGAGCAGACGCATTAAGCCGGCCTGGGCCTGGAGTTCACCAGCCTCTCAACCTCTTGCGGAGTGGGCTGCTCTATGTTGCGGCACTTGGGGAAACCGGAACAGGCCAGGAAGTAGCCGCGCGCGCTTCTGCGCAACAGCATAGCGTTCTTGTTGCACTTGACGCAGGTCTTCTGCGTCTTTACCGGCGCGAAGTAATCCTGTTTGTTCCCTTCCTTGTCCAGCGGCATCTTGCCCTTGCACTTGGGAAAGCGCGAACAGGACAGATACTTGCCGAAGCGGCTTTCACGCTGCACCATGGGGCTGAGGCAGAGGGGGCATTTTTCGTCGGTCTCTATCACCTTCGGACGGGATTTGGTCATGTCTTTTTCAGCCGTGGCCAGCGCCGCCGCGAAGGGGCCGTAAAAATCTCCCATAAACTTAACCCAATCCATGTTACCGTCGGCGATGTCGTCCAGCTTATCTTCAATGGACGCCGTGTAGGAGATCTCCATTATTTCTTTGAAGAAATCCTTCAGCTTCTCCGTAACCAGGGCGCCCAGCCCGGTAATCAGGAGCTTCCTATCCTTCTCACGGTTGATATAGCCGCGGTCTATGACGTTCTTTATGATGACCGCGTAGGTGGAGGGGCGGCCTATGCCGTGCTTTTCCAGCGTTTTGATAATGCTGGCTTCGTTATAGTTAGGCGGTGGGCTGGTACTATGGGCCCTGGTGGCAACGTCCTTAAGGGTTACTATATCCCCCTCCTTGAGCGGAGGCAGGGCGGCCTGGCCAGTTTCATCCTCGCCGGCCGCTTCCTCTTCCTTCTCCTCTATGTAGATTTTCAGGTAGCCTTCAAACTTCACCGTGCGCCCGCTGGTGCGCAGCACGGCGCGGCCTTTCTCGTCGGAAAATTCCACGCTGAGCGAGTCAAAGACGGCCTCTTCCATCTGACTAGCCATAAAGCGGCGCCAGATAAGGTCGTAAAGTCTGGCCTGATCCCCGCTGAGGAACTTGCCGACCTCCTCCGGCCGCTTGTAGGCGGAGGTGGGGTGGATGGCTTCGTGGGCTTCCTGCGCGCCTTTCACCTTCTTAAGGTACATAGGCGGCTTGGCCGGGCAGAAATCCCTGCCGTAGGTTTCGGCGATGAATTTGGCGGCCTCTTTCTGCATGTCAGCGCTCACATTGAAAGAGTCCGTGCGCATGTAGGTGATGAGGCCGGAGCGCTCGCCGTCCAATTCCACGCCTTCGTAGAGGCTTTGTGCCACCCTCATGGTGCGGTCCGAGGAGAAGCCCAGCTTGTTGTAGGCGTCCTGTTGCAGCGTGCTGGTGATGAAAGGCGGCTTGGGCTTCTGACGGACGGCCCTTGCGTCCACCTTTGAAACCTTCAGCGTGGAATTGCGCAGGTGTGTGGCGGCCTCTACGGTATCCTCAATTTTCTTAAAGACAGAAGTCTTGTAGCGGTAGTCTTCGGCGAAAAGCTTCAACAATATGGTCTGCTCAATCGCGGCGCCTTCCCAACGCACCAGCTTGGAATCAAAATCCCTATGCCGGTCAGGAGCGGCTTCGTCGCCCTTGGCCAGTTTGGCGTCAACGGTGTAATAGTCCTCTTCCTTGAAGGCGGCTATTTCTCCGGCGCGCTCCGCTATCAGGCGCACAGTGACGGACTGTACGCGCCCGGCGGAAAGGCCGCTTTTTATCTTGTTCCAGAGCAACGGGGAAAGTTTGTAGCCCACTATGCGGTCTATGATGCGGCGGGACTGCTGGGCGTTCACCAGCGCCATGTCCAGTTCCCGCGGGTTCTTCAGGGATTCGGCGATGGCGGTCTTGGTAATTTCATGGAAGCTGATGCGCTTGAACGGCGCGTCTGTTTTTATGACTTCCCTGAGATGCCAGCTGATGGCCTCCCCTTCCCTGTCGGGGTCGGTGGCTAGGTAAATGACGTCGGCGTTCTTCGCGATCATGTTGAGCTCGGTGATAATTTTCCTGGCGCGCTCAACCGGCACGTATTTGGCGGTGAAATTATCCTTTACATCCACACCCAGCTCATCTTTGGGCAGGTCGCGCACATGCCCGAAAGAGCTGCGCACTATAAAATCGGAATCCAGGAAGCGGCTTATAGTCTTCTCCTTGGTCGGAGACTCTACAATAACAAGGTGCTTCGTGCCGGCTTTGGCGGCTTTAGGTTTTTTCTCAGTCGTACTTTTAGGTGTTTTTTCAGTCATGTTGGTATCTATGGTATTATATTTTTCCTTCAGAAGGCAAAAAGAAGACAACGGAAGGGAAGAAGCTATAAATTTTTAATATATCTGCCGTTTCTGGACGCCAGCAGCGAAGAAACTTCCAATTCAAACAGCGCCGCGGCAACCCGCTGTACCTGCCAGGCCAGTTTTGATGTAAGTTCGTCAGCGTTAAGACCCTCCTCCCGCGCCGCGACAGAGTTATAAGCCTCAAGCGCGTCAGGCGAAAGGGCCTTGAGCGCCGCCCCTGTTAAACTCCCCTCTGCCCCGGGGGGGACTTTAACAGCTCCAGCGGCGCAAGGCTTAAGCCCGAACAGATACTCGGGAGGGAAGCAGGCCACAATATCCCCCGCATTCTCAACCAGATAAGCCCCGTTCTTTATAAAGTGGTTGGGCCCGCGGCTCATAGCAGAATCAACCGGCCCCGGCACAGCCAGCACCTCCCGTCCCTGGTCAAGCGCAAAGCGCGCCGTAATAAGCGCCCCTGATTCAAATCCACCCTCAACCACCACGGTAGCAAGCGTTAGCCCGGAAATTATCCGGTTGCGCCTGGGGAAATTAACCGGAAGCGCCACCCTGTCCATGGGAAATTCTGAGATTAAGGCTCCGCCGTTTTCAACCAGCTTCTCCGCGAGCTTTTTATTTTCACCCGGATAAATATAGTTAAGCCCGGAACCGAGCGCCGCCCAGGTAACGCCGCCGGCCTCCACCGCCGCCTGGTGCGCGGCAGTGTCAATCCCGCGGGCCAGCCCGCTCGCCACCGCCACCCCTGAAGCGGCAAGCTCGCGCGCCAGGCGCGCGGCGGTGCGCAAACCGTAGGGCGTGGCTTTGCGTGTGCCCACTATGGCCGCAGCCGGAACGGATTTTAATTCCCCTCGCACATAAAGCACCAGCGGGGGGGCATAAATTTTCTTAAGCAATTCAGGGTAGCCCTCATCCAGGACGGTGAGGACCTTTACGCCGGCCCTTTCCGCGGCCAGCAGTTCTTTTTCCGGGTCGGCGGCCTTAGTCTGCGCGGTCAGCCTCTCCGCCGTTTCAGGCGTCACGCCGCCCTCGGCGGCTATTTCCGCAGGAGGCCGTCCTAAAAGTCCTGCCGCCCCGCCGTACAGGTCCAGCAGACGCAGCAGCCAGTCGCTCCTGTGGCAGACAAAAAAGTTAAGCCGCACCCGCGCCAGCTTTTCCGCTTCTGTGTTATCCGACATTTCCCTCTCCTGCCTTTATTTTTTTGTAACTGCCCAAACTGATGGGTTGCAGAGTTAACCTGAGAGTTGCAGTTGACTCGTCTCACCGGCGAAAGCCGGTGTCCAGATTCCGACGAGACCTAGGTTCCGGCTTTCGCCGGAAAGACGGAACAAAAATATCCGTCCACCCCCAACGATTCTGATATTCTAACTGAAGTTTTCAGATTAACCTGAGAGTTGCAGTAGTCACTTCTTCTTAACAACGCAACCCTTAGAAATGGCCGTGGTGGCGTTTATCACGCGGGCTTTTACCACGGAACCGTCAACGCTCACAACTTCGGCCAACCCGGCCGGCTGAAGCTCGCGGCCCAGCCTTTTGCCGGATTTATCGCGGGCATCGCCGCCTTTAAGGTAAACGGCCAGGTAGTCGCCAGGCTTCACCCTGCCGGGTCCGGCCATGAAAATTTCAACCTCCTCCCCGCTAAGAGAGAAGCTTTCATCCATGCTGTCGCTGTCGCCCTTTAAGCCGGCGGTTATCTCACCATCCTCGCTCCAGCTGTCAGGTACTATCTTCATGCCATCCGGCCATTCCTTCTGTTGCTCAGGCATTTCCTCTGAAAGGAAATTCCGGTCAAAATCCCTGAATATCTCTTCAGGTTCAACAAGCGCCGCTTTCCGCGCCGCGGACGCGGAGCTGCCGGAGACCGCGCCGCGGCCCTGAACCTCTGTTAATCCGGAAGACTCCTCACCCGCCGCATCTGTCCCGGCCCTGGCTGCCCTCCCCTGGCGGTACGGTATCACTATCTCGCTAATATCGGGGATAATAAGCTCCTCTTTAGGGTTTATGCGGTCAGGGTTGGCCACGGTTTTGTAGTTTGCGTTATAGATCCTGCCCCACAGGAAAGGGTTATTATAATATTTCCCTGAGAGTCGCCAAAGAGTATCCCCCTTGACGACCGTATACAACTTCCCGACCACGAAGCCTCCCGACTGCAGCGCTTCCAGCGGAATCCCGACGGCGGCCACAAGCTCTCCCGAAATAATCTGGGAAGAGGAGTCTGCCTTCGGCAGCACCACCCGCAAACCATCATTGCTATACGACGCCGCCGATCCGTTCATGTCGGGGATAATGATCTCCTCTTTAGGATTCAGGTAGTCCGGGTTGGCCACAATATTGAAATTAGCGTTATAAATCCTGCCCCACAGAGAGGGGTCTTTATAATATTTCTCAGCCAGGCTCCGGAGAGTATCTCCCTTGACGACCTTATGCTTCCTGCCCGCCAGGAAACCTCCTGCCTGTATGGCATCCTGCGAAATCCCGGCCGCCTGCACAAGCTCGCTTGGCAGAAATGTGGACGAAAGGTCTTCTTTCGGCAGCACTATCCGCACTCCATTTTCTGCGGACTCCCCGATCGCTGTTGCCGACGGATCTTCCGACGCCTGAATATCAGACAGTTCAGCCTGCTGCGCACAAAGCCCCGCCGGTACGGCGCAAGCCAATATAGTTAACGCTATTTTTCTCACTCTGCCTCCTTAAAAACCTGCCACCGGCGCAGCGGCCTTATCAAGCATCCTGTACTGCACAGCTTCAATAATATGTTCCCGCTTTATGCCGGGAGCGCCTTCTAAATCGGCTATTGTGCGGGAAATTTTCAAAATCTTATCCAGCGACCGCGCCGAGAAACCCAGCTTGTTCATGGCTGTCTCAAGCACGGCCGAAGCCCCCTCCGGCAACGCGCAATGCCTGCGCAGGTCGGCGCCGGTCATAAAGGCGTTCGCTTTTGCCCCGCCATTGAAGCGTCCGCGCTGCAGCTCTATCGCCTTCAGCACGCGCCCCGCTATTACGGTTGAAGATTCCCCCCTGGGAAGGCCTTCCCAATCCGCGTATTTGACGGCCGAGAGCTGCACCTGCAGGTCTATGCGGTCAAGTATGGGGCCCGAAATCCTGGCGCGGTATTTGTGCACCTGCAGCGGCGTACAGGCGCACTCCCGCGTGGGATGGCCCAGGTAGCCGCAGGGGCAGGGGTTCATCGCCGCCACCAGCAGGAAGCGGGCGGGGTAGGTCACGCTTTCCTTAATCCTTGATACGGTTACCTTCCAGACCTCGAGCGGCTCGCGCAGGGCTTCTATGGCCGGGCGGGAAAACTCGGGGAACTCGTCGAGGAAAAGTACGCCGTTGTGAGCCAGTGAAACTTCCCCGGGCCTGGGGCTTGAGCCGCCGCCGATAAGGGCGGCGTCTGAGATGGTATGGTGGGGATCCCTGAAAGGGCGCTCGCTTATAAGGCGGCCGACGGCTCCCAGGCCGCTGACCGAATAAAGTTTAGTGGTTTCAAGGGACTCGTCAAAGGTCATCAGCGGCAGAAGGGCCCCGAAGCGGCGGGCCAGCATGCTTTTACCGGATCCCGGCGGACCCATAAGCAGCGCATTGTGAAATCCGGCTGCGGCTATTTCAAGGGCGCGTTTGGCGAAAGGCTGGCCCTTCACCTCGGAAAAATCATTGCCCAACCCCGCGGGAACCTGCGCGGTCTCCGGGACGGAGCAGACGTGAAGCTCCGCTTCGCCTGACAGCCAGACGGCCGCCTCTTTAAGGCTGGCGGCTGAAAGGCAGTTTACGCCTGAAACAGCGGCTTCTACCGAGTTCCCCATGGGCACCACAACCGTCTTGCCACGGCCCTTAAGGGCCAGCAACATAGGCAGTACGCCGGCCACCGGGCGCAAAGCGCCGTCAAGGGCCAGCTCTCCTATAAAAAAGGCATCCTCAAGGCGGGCTGGCGGCTTTTTACCGAGCTGCCCCGAGGCTACTATCACGCCAAGGGCTATGGGAAGGTCGAAATGGGTTCCGGTTTTTCTAATTTCCGCCGGGGCCAGGTTCACTGTTATGCGCTTTGAGGGGAAATCAAAGCCGGAGTTGCGCACGGCGGCCACCACGCGGTCCTTGGCCTCTTTTACGGCCGCGTCGGGGAGGCCCACCACGGAATAGGCGGGCAGGCCTGAGGCTATGTAAACCTCGGCGCTGATTTCCCGCCCGTCTATGCCCTTAAGGCACAATGTGTTCAGCCTGGATAACATAACAATTTAGCGCTACTTCGTAACTACACAGGTAGCCAGAATTCAGGAGTCAGAATTCAGAATAGCCCGCGAATAGGCCTCCAAAAATCTCGTCGCCGACATCCTCATTCTGACTCCTGAATTCTGACTTCTGGCTACCTGAGCAGTTACGTTACTTCGCCATTCGGCAGAGATCCTTCGCCCGTGCGGGGCCGCCGGAAGCCTTTTCCACGCGGGCCACGGAACAGTCGCCGCCCTCGCCGCAGTAGCGCTCAACTTCGGCGCGGCCTATGTATTCCTCGCGGTGGCCTATCACCAGGTTGGAGCGCGGATCCCGTATTTCCGCGCCCTGTCGGTAGCAATCCAGCTTAAGGCCGGGTTCCACCCCGGAATCCTGTCCGGCGTTAAGATAGAGCTCCCCGCCTGAAGCGTCGGCCACCATGCAGGACCAGGCCTTTTTATTCAACTGACTGGCGGCATTCTCAACAAACTGCACCAGCGCGGCACGCAGGGCCTCTCCCTCCAGTGTCTCGTCATAGCCGCCCTTGGTTCCCATGCCCAGAAAGGAGGCTTTTCTGGACTTGGCTCTGCCCTTGCCGGAGTCGGCCAGTATAATCTGGCCGCTCTGGACGTCTATCAGGCGCAGGTCCACGGCCACCTCGGCCACCTGCTGTTTGGACTGGGTGATTAAATAGTCAGAGCCTTCTTTTTTAACGCCGAACTGTGAGATAGATCCCACCACTATGGCTTCAAGGCCCATAAACTGGCCTATCTTCACGGCGGTGGCGGAGTCAATGCTGCCCTGGCTCTGCAGCTTCTGCTCTTCAAGCAGCTTCGCCATGCGGTCTCTCTCCACTACTATAAACTTGCCGGACTTCACCAGTTCGGTCACCAGTATGTCGGAGGCAGCTCCGCCAAGGCGGCCCTGGCCGTAAGCGGACTTGTTCTCGAATTCAACCACGCCTATACGGCGCTTCAGTCCGGTGTATTTTGAAATAACTTTTTCGGTCTCGTTCACGCTTAGAGTCTGCCGGGTCCTGACTGATTTTGAGGGCGCGCAAGCCGCCGCCAATAAAACCGCGGCGACAATAATGATTAACTTATTTTTTCCCATATAATCCTCCATAAGTTTTAGCTCTTCAGCTCTATATTACCTGCGCGGCAGGCGGTCCAGCGCCTTCCAGGCCGCGGCTTCCGCCTCCCGTCTAAGCGGAGTTTTCAGTATATTCTGCAACAACTTCACCGCCAACTGCTCAACGAAGGCCGCCTTGGCCTCGTCCTTGTTAAAGTACACCTTCAGGTCCTTGCCGGAGCCCAAGCCCTCGTAAAGCGTTTCTCCGGTGGAAGCCGAAACTATCTTTACGCGCAGGATCACCGACTTACGCACCACGAAACCCAGGTTCTGAAAAGTAAAATCTTCCACATCCCCGTAGCACAGCAGGTCCGCGCCGAGGGCCTTGCCTATGTCCGCAGGCTTTAGCCAGGGCAGTTGCCCCCCTTCTGAAACCCCCATACCGGACAGCTTCCCGTCAACTTCAGAAAGAGGCAGGTATGGGTAGCCTCTCTTTTCAAATCCCTCCGCGGCAAGCCCGCGCATTATGTCGGCCGCGCCGACGTCAACGCTCTGGTTATCAAACGGCAGCACCGCCACCCGCGGGTCAACCGCCGCGCGCAGCGACGGAGAAACCAGGTACGCCCCGCCGGTGGCGCAACTGCAAAGGATGAAGGCTAAAGGATAAAGGCTAAAGGGCAGAGAAGATCTCTTTGGCTTCGCGCCCCTCTTTTTTTCATCCCTCATCCTGCATCCTTCCGGAAATTGCCATTGCAATTTCCGGTTTACCTCGGCAGGGAAAAGACCACTTCCTGCGACCCCACCTCGTCCAGCTCAAGTCCCATGGAGTCGCCGCGCAGTACCGTGCTGGCAAATTCCCGCAGATCGGACCGGCGCGGCACCGCAAAAAAAACCGCCGCACCGTCTGAGTAGCTCTCTAGGCGCAGATCTTTAAGTTCCAGGCGCAGCAACTGCGCCTTAAGCTTTTCAAGCGCCTCAAGGCCGTCCAGTTCCAGAACTTTCACCTTTACCGGGATATCCTGCTTTACCAGGCGGTCGGCCTTGCCGAGGGCCGCCTGCGCCAGCAATTCCCCCGCCGAGGCCAGCGCCTTGGAGAAAGAAGCCGCTTCGGAGGAATCTATGGCATTGGCATGACTGGAAAGCGCAAACAGCTCCCTGCCGGTTTTAACCTCATAAATTTTCAGCGACGCCTCGGCCCGCGACGGGTAAAAACCGGTATTAAGCCCGGCGCCCGAGGAAACCGCCGAGGCAGAAACAAAAAAAAGCAGGTCCGCGCCGGCGGAGGCGGCCGCCTCAAGCAGGCGCGACTCCGGCCCGGAAGGCAACGCATCGCCGGACGAAGCGCCGTTTTCCACAAAAGATTTCCCGTTTATCTCTGCGGTGAGCGGTAAATCTTTTATGGTTATGGCCGAGCGTTTAGAGAAAGCCTCTCTGAAAGCCGCGGCAAAAGACTTGTCCGCCGCGGCCGCCTGTCTGCCGGCAGGCAGACGCTGCGCGAAAGCGGCCACGGTACCCATGGCGTCGGAGCCTGCAAGGTTCATACCGCGCAGGGCGGAGGCTATCTTGTTGTGGTAGACCCAGACTTTAACCCGCATGCGATATAAGTGTCCGTCCTGCTCCTCCGAAAGTATCTTGCTCTTTGCCGTGTAAAGTTGCGGGGTTTTAAGGAGACCTATCTCAAGCACGGCGTAATTTTCCGCCCTGGCGGTCTCGTCCATGAAAAGCTCGGCGGCGCGGCGCACCGCGTTTTTCTCCGCGTCAAGCGCGGCCCGTTCACGCGAGGCGCCCGGGTTACGCGCGTCAAAAGCTGCGGAACCTTCAACTGTAAGCGGTTCCGGCGCGGACTTGAAAGACCCCGGCGCAGGGGCGTGCGCGCAGGCGGCAGCAGCAATAAGCAAAACCGGCAATATTTTTTTCACAAAAGTCTTCATTGGAACCCTCCTTAAGTAGAGAGACGGAGGCAGATTTTTTATTTTTATCTCTGCCTGTTACCTTTTAGACGCCTCCGGTTTGGCCACCGGCAGGGCGAAGCAGAACCTTGCGCCCTTCCCGGGTTTTGACTCCAGCCATATTTTTCCGCCATGTTTTTCAACCACTGACTTTGAAATCGCGAGGCCCAGGCCGGTACCCGGCACCGTGCTGGCGCCGACCTTGCCGCGATAAAACTTGTCAAAAACCATCTTCTGCTCTTCCAGCGGTATGCCTGGGCCGTTATCTTCCACGCAGATAACCACCGCCTCTCCCTTATCGCTGCTTGTAACTTTAACGCTGGCGCCGGCGCCGGCGTACTTTATCGCGTTTATAAGCAGGTTGTCCACGACCTGGCTTATCCATCTGGTATCCGCCTGCACATGCGGCAGGTCTTTGCCGGTTTCGTTGGAAAGAGCCACGTTCTTTTCTTTAGCCTTGAGCAACATGGCGGAAACGGAGCCGCGCACCAGCTCCGAGAGGTCCAGCCTCTGGAACTCCATCTCCACCTTACCGTTGAGCCGCGAGAGGTCCAGCAAATCCGAGATAAGGTGCGTGAGGCGGTTTATTGAGTGGTCCGTGACCGTAAGGAAATCTATCTGCTGCTCGTTCAGCGGCCCCACTTCTCCGCTCAATATCACCGAAACGAAGCCCTTTATGGTGGTCAACGGCGTCTTCAATTCATGGCTGACCGTGGACAGAAACTCGTCCTTGAGCTTGTTGAGCTGGGCCAGCTCCTGGGCCGTCCTGGAGAGGTTCTCGTAAAGCGTGACCATCTCTATAATGATGGCCAGTTCGTCGGCTATAATGGTCAGGAACTCCAGCTGGTCCGGGGTAAAGAAATCTTTACGGCGACTGCCCACGCGCATAACGCCTATTATCCGGTCGTGCAGGGAAATGGGCACGATCATCAGCGAATGAATTTCCCAAAGCCTGGCGTAGCGGGCAAGCACGTCGGGGTCATTCTGCGCGTCTTCGGTTATAAAAGGCTTGCGGCTGAGAAAGGTGCGCACAGAGGCGCTGGCGTGGTTGCTGACCGGGATGCTGTAAAGCATGCGGTCCGCATCCGGGATGCCGTAGGCGCCGGGGCTCACCACCAGTTCGCCCTTCGCCTCGTCAAAAAGCAGGCAGGTTACCACGTCGGCTTCCACCATCTTGGCCACGATATTGAGAATGGCTGAACAGCCGTTCTGGGAATCGCCCCCGGGTCCCGTAACTTTTGTGACCACCTCGTAAAGCGCTTTGCGCTCGCGGGCGCGCTGTATCAGGCGCGAGCCGGCCATGTCCAGCTCCTTAACCACGGTGTTGACTTCGTTCTTCAACTGTTCCGCCTCCTTTTTAAGAGAAAAAACCTTATCTGAAATCTTGGAGATGGAGGAGAGCTGCGAGGCCACGAAACGCAGGTAGGGCATGGCGGCGTCAAAGAGGGACTGGCCCTTTGCGCCGAACAGTATAAGGCGCTCCGGGGCGCCTGCGGCCGGCTTGAAAGGGCACATCAGCGCGGACTTTATGCCGAAGACGGAAAACAGCTCCTCCACGCCCTGGTAATCTCCGGCGCGTACGTCGTCAAAACGCAACAGTTCCCCCGCGGCGGAACTGCGGTCAAATGCGCTCCACTTATAGGAGGTCAGCAGCCTGGGCTCAGCCTTGAAATACTTGAGATAGTTAATCAGGAGCCATTGACCGGCCCCTTTCTCAAAAAGCAGGATGGAACTGTCAGGGAAGGACTTGTGCAGCTTCATCAGGTAGTAACCGGTGATGTCGCCGTAATGCTCCGGTTGCTCCGGGGCGAAAGCCCGCTCCATGGTTTCCCTGGCAAAAACCGTAAAGTCAGCCAGGGCTTTTTTCGAGGAACGCAATGAGCTTTCCATCGGAAGGACATCGCGGAATTTCAAATACCAGTAGGCGCCGAAAGCGCCTGCGGCTCCCAGCGTTCCGGCTCCTATAAGTTCTCCAATCATGGGTTAGACCAGATCCATAAGAATTTTGGCGTAAGCCGCTTTGGATTTCAGTTTCCCACAGGACAACCACGCGTTTTTCACCAGAAAACTATCCAGTATCTTAGAAGTGATGTGCCGGAATTCCGCCTCCTGCGCGCCAAGCGCCGAGGTGGGCTGCGGGCCCATTATTATGACGCCGTTCACGTTGCGCTCGCTGGCGTAATTCCCTATCTTGAAGGGGACGCCGGACAGATCATCGGAGTTATACTCCTCCGTAAAAACCTGGCTCCATTCCGGGTTAAGCCCCAGCTCTTTGGCCCTCTCGCACAGGCTGAAAAGCGCGAAGTCCGTCTCCCTGCGCATACCCGCGGGGTGGAAAACTCCCCACTTGAACCAGGCCGGATCCTTCGGGACGGGC
Organism: uncultured Elusimicrobiaceae bacterium; assembly: GCA_964646805.1. GTDB lineage: Bacteria > Elusimicrobiota > Elusimicrobia > Elusimicrobiales > UBA9959 > UBA9959. The sequence continues at coordinate 14,699 of CAZYFL010000006.1, forward strand.
TGCCAGGAGGAGGCGCGGCGGGTATCCTCCCCTGTTATGCCCCCGGCATCCGGCATTTCCCCAAACCCCAGGATCATATGCAGCAGCTGGGCATGCGTTACGCCGCTCATGGAGTTGATCACGAATTTCTCCAGCTTCTTCATGTTCTCCAGGGTCTTGCCCACCTCGCTGAACGGCATGAGGCCGCTCACAAAGATACTGTCGGCTTCAGCTTCGGAGAGTTTGATCTCCAACCCCTGCATAAGCTGGTTGAGGATGGCTTTATATGCCTGGGCCTGCGGCATTTTAAGGTCTACCATCCAGCCCTGTGTAAACTGGAAACCGACGGCATCCTCCAGACCGGCCAGGGATTTTGGAGGGAAAACCGAAGTTGCCATTATCTGCCTGTTCTGGGCCACAAAATCGTTGAGCCACCTGGAAATATATTTTTTATTGGCCGCCGAGATCATCAACAGGTGCACATCGTCTATTATCAGCGCCTTTACCCTGGCGAAGAGCTCCTCCAGACGGGCTATGCCGCCCTCCTTTATAGCAAGCTCCACTCCTTTTGAAAATTTTATGCCGTCGGTGACGAAGATATTGCTCTGCCCGATGGAGGAGGAAAGACCATATGATATAGAGTTCACAAAATGGGTTTTCCCTGTGCCGGGTACGCCGAAAACCAACAGCGGGTTGTAGATGACGCCGGGATTTTCCACCACTGCCATGGCGGCCGCGTGCGCGAAGCGGTTGTGCGAGCCGGCCACCAGTGTCTGGAAATTGTAGGTAGGGATAAGCGGCAGCTCCATGGACCACCGCGCTTTTATCCTTGAGGAGATGGAAGCTGAAACCGGCACAGGGGCAGGGGCAGCCGCCTCAGGGACATCTTCCCTTTTTCCGCGGCTGGCGGCCGAAGGGACAAAATTCCCCCTGGGCCTGGTAACAGCCGGAGAATCCGTTGAAGAAAGGATGAAAGATGAAGGATGAGGAGGTTGAGCGGCAACAGCAGGAAGCTCCGTGGCGGGTTGTGGCGCGGACCTGGGCTGTTCCACAGGTTTAGGCGCAGGCTGCGGTATGGGCGACGGCTTCGCCGCAGGGTCGGACACTATTGGGACAGGCTCGGTTTTAAGTTTAGGTTTTGGGGAATTAAACAGGACTGGTTACCCGCCAAAAGCGTCATCTGCCTTAGCGGCCGGCTCGGGAGCGCCAAGCTCGGAGATGACAGCCTTTAGTTTCCCCATTGTGTCTATTTCCAGCCTGGGAAGGTAGATAACGAAGTTGAACTCCCCTGAAGTTTTTTCCGGGCGGGAACAGAGGCTCCCCAGCTTTTTGACTATAAGGAAGACGTCTTTCATCTCCCCTTTTATCCTGAGCTTATGGCGGCCCTGATTTTTTTCGTTAGGCGCCGGGGCGATATCCCACTTTTTTAGCATGGTTTTAGGAGATTACAGCGATACTATACTAATCTGAAAGTTGCAGTTGGTTCGTCACACCGGCAAAAGCCGGTGTCCAGATTCCGACGAGACCTAGATTCCGGCTCCCGTATCAAGTACGGGACAAGCTTCGCCGGAATGACGGAATAAAATAATCCGACCTGGCCCAACGATTATACCACTCCAACTGCATTTTTCAGGTTAACGGACTATCAGGTCCGCCACCAGGTCAAGCGCCGCCGAATGGGTGAAAGAGGACGAGTCATAATGCCTGAAGAATCCCCCCGAGGAGGCGAACGCGTTCTCTATCTCGTAGACCTTTTCCTGCGGTATTGCCCCCAGGCATAGAAGCCCGGTCGCGCCGGAATCGGCAACGGACTGGTGGATGAAGTTGGCGTTGGAGTCTACGTCGCACTCCTTCACATAAGCGCGTTTCATAAACATTGGTTTGGCGGCCGACTTGAGGCAGATGACGTCCAGTTCCGCCAGCACGGCGGCGCAGAGGGCCTCGTCTCCGGGAGAATAGAGAAACACCAGCGTACGCACACGCTCAGCGGGGATGCCTTCAGGCGCCTGCCTGGCGGCCAGAGAGGGAAGGTCTCCGGCCTGCGCTCCTGGGACTGTTGACGGGTTGGCCTGGAAAATAACGGTTTTCTCCTCCTCCCCGGAAGAGCCAGCGGGAGGGGCCACCATCAGCGTCTCCTCTCCCGACGGAGGGGAAGCGGGCCCGCCTATCTCCAGGCCGGGACCGCTCGGGAGCGTTTCGTCCGGGTTGACAGACTGCGCGGGACTGCCTTCCCCAAGTTCTATACCAGGGGTCGGCTCTAAACCGGCCGCGGATTCAGCGTCGGACCCGAATCGTATGCCTTGGCCAACCTCAAGCCTGGGTTCAGCCTCGGGCTCGGCAGGCGCCCTTAACTGTACTTCAGGATTTGCTTCTTCAGGCTCGACCGCAGACCCGGAGAAAGGCTCCTGTAACCCCTGAGGTTCAGCGGACGGCGGCTCCAGGGCCGCCGCATCCATGAATTCCGGGACGGGCGGCTCAAGCCTTAAAGTTTCCCCTCCGTCCTGCGCGGGCGTGGGTTCAGGGGATGAGGGTTCAATTGTAAAAGCTTCAAAAGAAGTTTCCGGTTTTATCCCGGGCTCTATTATAAACCCGCCAGGCGACGCGGGCGGGACCGCTTCCGTCCGGCTGTCGGCTAATGCCGGGATTGACGAGCCGTCTTTTTCTATTTCTATAGTCTGAATGGACTCAGGGAGCAGTCCAGCCTCGGGCAGAGACTGGACCGGCTCTTCCGCCGCGGGTTTTTCACCCTCCGACATCCGGATAAGCGCGTCAATATCCGGTATGCCGAAATCGCGCGAAGTTTCATACGTCGGAACCTCCGTCCGCTTTTCAGGCTGGACTTCACAGGGTAAAGCGGGTTCAGATTGGGCGGTAAATGAGGCCGGCAGTTGTTCAGTGAATTGGTCGTTTTGAGGGGCAGGGGCCATCTCCCTGAGAGAGGGCGGGGTAAATTCAGAAACTGAAAGCGACGGCCCGCGTCCGACATTCTGGACGGGTTTCTCCGGGGGGGGTTCAAGCGGGATGCCTGAGAGTTTTATAGGCACGGCAGCCGCGGGTTTTTCAGGTTCGGCCTCCGCCTCCTGCCCGAACATGAACCCACCGGAACTCTGGGGTACCACCCCCCCCTGCCCAAGGGAAGCGGGTTCAGGTTGTGGTGAAGCGGGTTCAGGCGGGGAGGAGAGAATTTCTCCGGGGGCCTGCGAGCCCTCGGAAAGACCGGAAAAAGATTCAAGGACTACTGTTTTATCGGCATCAAAGGGCCCGGCAGGAACATTGTTGCCGGCGGCAGGCTGGGGCGGCTGGGGCTCAGGCGCCTGGGCGGGTTTTGAGAATTCCGCCGGCTGCATCTCAGGCATCTTGATGCCGTCAAGTATGGACGGCATTTTATTCAGCAGCCCGTTAAGGTCCGAAAGTATTTCGTCTATAGATTCTCTTTTTTTGTCGTGCTTGTTGTCCATAAAAAACCGCCCCCATGCCCGGATGCAGCCGTATATGCGCGTTGCTTCCTAATTATAGCAAGTTGTTTGCGCAATGTTAGCCCTCTTTCATTGTACCTGCGATTTAGACAGTGGGGAGGGCCGTCAGGGGGGCTGCCCTGCGCGCCCTTGCGGATGGGGGGCCCCGCTTCGGGGGGAAACCACGCAAGGGTTTCCTCTTCCCGGGTGCGCAGGGCAGCCCCCCGGACGGCCCGACTGGGCAACGTTTAAGCCGCAGGACTTTCGCTACTCTCTGAATCGCAGTTCATTGTAACCTCCCCCTGGCAGGACCCCTGGCGTGCCGCTGTTACATGGCAACGCAGCAGCCGCCCGGTTTTCAGGGGGCCGGGCAGATCAACATTTACGAAGTTCGATGCCAGGGCCAGCGCGCGGCCCTCTTTATTTTTCAGCGTGAGGACGGTTGTTTTTTTGCCTAGCATGGAGGCCGCGTAAGCGGCGCGCAGTTCCCCGTCGAGGGCGCGAAGGGCGGCGGAGCGGACGGCTACTGTTCTTTGCGGCAGGGCTTTGAGCGCCGCGGCCTGGGTGCCGGGTCTGGCGGAGAAGCTGAAGACATGCAGGCCGGAGAGGGCGCAGCCCCGCGCGAATTTTACGGTAGCGGCAAAATCTTCTTCTGTTTCCGCCGGGTAGCCGGCAATTATGTCGGCGTAGATTCCCGCTCCGGGGAAGACGGAACGCAGTTGTTCCACTTTGGCTTTGTAGGCGGCTGTATCGTAGAGACGCCCCATTGCTTTCAATACGGGATCGGAACCTGCCTGCAGCGGCAGATGGAAATAGTCGCAGAATTTTGGGCCGGCGGTTTTCAAAACCTTCAGCAATTCCGGCGTGAGCTTTTCGGATTCTATAGAGGAGAAGCGCAGGCGGAAATTACCGCCGAGGGCGAATAGGCGGGCCATTAAATCAGCGAGGGTTGCGCCGGTGTCTTTGCATCGGTATATGCCGAGGCGCGTGCCGCAGAGCGTTATTTCGGCAAAACCGGAATCTATGAGTTTTTTTACCTCATTTGCGGCGGCTTCAAGGGGCTTGGATTTAAGCTCGCTACGGGCGAGGTTTACCAGGCAGTAGGCGCACTTAAGGTTGCAGCCGTCCTGTACTTTTATAAAGGCCCGCGCTTTGCCGTGGAATCCGGTTACGGAGAAAAAATCTCCGGAAAGAGTTGTGCCGCAAAGCTGCGCCGGGATGTTTTCTTTTTCCTTATTGGCGAAGAGCGTGGCGCCGGGAGCGGCGGCGAGTATCTTCCTGGGTTCAAGCGTCGCGAGGCAGCCGGTTACGGCTATGGCAGCCCTGGGGTTTGCGGCAGCTGTTTTACGGAGGAAAACGACGCAGTCCCGGTCGGCCTTTTCGGTTACAGAACAGGTGTTGACGACTACGAGATCGGCATCTTCCGGGGCGTCTGCGGCGGTATGGCCGAGTTCCATAAACTTCTCGCGGAGACTTTCGCTCTCCACCTGGTTCACCCTGCACCCCACAGTCTTAAAATAAATCTTCACTCCTGTATTCTAACAAATGAGACCCGTTCAACCGCGTGGGACGCTCCAAAATTCAACCACATTACCCAGAATAAGATAGGCCATGATTTCATAACAGCCTAGCGGCCCTTCCTTGTCTGGGATCAAGCGCTACGTCACGGATTCTACGCTATCAACTCATCCAGGCGCTTCTTTATTTCTTCCTTGGGCTGCAGACCCACCAGTTGCTGCGCCATTTTGCCGCCCTTGAACAGGAGTATGGTGGGGATGGCGGAAATCTGGTATTTGCCGGCGGTGTCCTGGGCCCCGTCGGTGTTAAGCTTGCAGACCTTAACCCTGCCTGCGTATTCTTTTGCCAGTTCTTCTATGACCGGTACTAGCATCCGGCAGGGGCCGCACCAGGGCGCCCAGAAATCCACAAGCACTGGGAGATCGCTTTTTATGACTTCCTGGTCAAAATTTGCGTCGGTAAGCTGTATTTCGTTTGACATAAAAACTCCTTCACCTGATTTTTATAGGACTTACTTTTTCCTGCCAAGAAGGTATTTCAATTCCTTCCAGAGCTCCTCCACGTCTACCGGCTTGGAGAAGAAAGCCCCCGCCCCGGCCAGCATGGCCTCGGAACGGTCGGCCGGTTCGGTATACCTGGCGGAGATGAAAATCACGGGCACATCCTTAAGCCGTTCGGATTCGCGTATTACGCGCAGAAACTCCACCCCGTGCATATCCGGCAGCCGTACATCCAGGATGATGATGGAGGGCGCCGCCGCCGTCAGCGCGTCCAGCGCCTCGCGGGCGCTCGCAGCCGTATTTATTTCCGCGTCCGCGTTCTTCAGCTTAAGACCGTCCTTAAGCGTTTCTATAAAATTTCTGTCGTCGTCAACAATCAAAATATTCATTTCAGAATCCAAAGCTGAGGCGCTCCGAGAGGATAGAGGGCATCTTAAGCCCGGCCATCATTTTCTTAACAACCTCAACATCATAAAGAATCCGGTAGAGTTCAAAATATTTCCTGTCGGAATCGTAAATACCGCAGGCCGCCCGTATATCCCCGTCGCGCGGCTGACCCACGGAGCCCGGGTTAAGCATCAGCCTGCCCCTGGTAAAAATCTTGACCAGCGGCTTGATAAAATCAGTCTCCGGGATGCCCGCCTCCCCTTCCCTGAAATAAAGCGGAATGTGGCTGTGGCCGATAAAGCAGGGCGAAACCAGCCAGTTCCTGATATTGTCCACAAACTGCCACTCACTCAGCAGGTACTCCGTAAGCGGTTTGCGCGGGGAGCCGTGCACCGCCGTAAAATCCTCGGTTTCGGCTTTTTCCGGCAAACGGGCTATAAAATCCAGGGCCTGGCCG